>JACCSI010000296.1 GCA_013813075.1 Acidobacteriota bacterium
CTCAGACCGAGCACGTTGACGGCGCCGTCGCCGTCCCAGTCGCGCATCTTCTTGATCGTATCGCGATGGCCGACGGCGTAGCCGATACGCAGACCCGCCATGCCGAACGCCTTCGAGAAGGTCCGCGCGACGACGACCCGCGGGTTCTCGATCGAGAGCGGAATCATCGTTTCGTAACCGGGCATCGTCGCGTACTCGAAGTACGCCTCGTCGACCAGCGTCGTGGTGCTCGGCGAGCTCTTGCCAAGCGCCGCGATGAAGTCGCGGGCGGTCTTGCCATCAACCGCGGTCGCCACCGGGTTGTTCGGGTTGCAGAAGAACACCATGCCGCCGCCCTTGGAACTGTCGAGCAGCGCATTCACGTCCATCTTCAGCTCCGGAGCGGGCGTCAGCTTGACGGTGCGCACGGGATAGCCCATGAGCGCCGCATAGCCCGCGCACTCTTCGTATGCCGGAATTGGCGCCACGAGCGGTGCGCTCTTCGAGCAGAACACGTGCGTGGTGGTGCGCAGAATCTGGGTGGACCCCGATCCGAGCAACACGTTTTCCGGCTTGATGCCATGTTTCTTGGCAATCAGCTCGGTGACTTCGGCCGTGGTGGCAAACTGATAACGCCCGATTTCCCCGAAACCGGCGCGCACCGCGTCGAGCACGGGGCGGCCGGGACCGAGCGGGTTCTCGTTACTGGCCAGGATGACCGGCGAGCCGGTCTGCGCATTGAGCTGAGCCTCGAAGCCAAGGTCGAAGAGACCGGCCTCCCGGCCTCGACCGCTGACCCAGAGACCAGCGGCGCCTGCGCCCACCGTTTGAACGAATCGACGTCGCGACAGCGACATGGTTGAATCCTCCTTCATCTTCTCTGTCCCTGGTTACTGCCCGGCCTGGTTCGTGTTGCTCTGCGAACCAAGCACCTTCTTGAAGACGGTTACAGCGCGCTCCATTTCGGCTTGCGTGCCGATGGAGACGCGGCAATGCGTCTTCTCGTAGGGTGGGAAGTCGCGTCCGACCATGACACCGGCCGCACGGCAGGCATCGCGGAAAGCCGCAACGGGACGGTTAATGTTGACGAAGATGAAGTTGGCCTGCGAGTCGGTCGCCTTGAACCCCATCTGCTCGAACGCTTTCACGGTAAACGCCTTGACGGACGTGTTGCGCGCGCGCTCCTGATCGATATGGCCCTGATTACTCAAGCCGGCTGTCGCAGCGGCAATCGCGGGCAGGTTGATCGCGTACGGCATGCGGTAGCTGTTCAAGGCCTTGATGACTTCCTTGTCACCGACGCCGTAACCGACGCGCAGGCCGGCCATGCCGAACGCCTTCGAGAACGTTCGCGCCACGAACACCTTGGGCGTGCTCTTGGCGATATCCATCGCCGTCTTGTATGACGGGTCCGTGACGTAGTCGTGATAGGCCTCGTCAATGAGAATGACGGTGTCGGGCGACGCCGCGCGCACACGCTTGACGAAGTCGGCCACCGCCGGCGCACCGTGTACGGTCGCGGTCGGGTTGTTCGGGTTGCAGAAGAACACCAACCCGGCCCCCTTCGAGGCTTCCACCAGCTTGTCGATGTCGACCCGCAGGTTCGCATCGAGTTCGACCGCACGCACTTCGGCGCCGATCTTCCTCGCGGTGTCGCGTGGATTCTCGAACGTCGGCCACGCGGTGGCCAGCGGCTTGGTCGGGGAGGTAAACGCACGCACGGCGTTCGACAGAATCTCGCCCGACCCGGCGCCGAGGACGATTTGATCGTTGGTCATGCCCAGCTTGCTGGCGAGCGCCTTGACCAGGACCGGCTCCTGTTCGCGGGCGTTGAACGGGTACCGACCGGCCTCGGGGAACTTGCCGACAATGACGTCGACCACGTGCTGCCCGGGACCGAGAGGATTCTCGTTACTGGCGATACGAATGACGTTCGAGCTGGATGCGCCGCGCGGGGCCTGCGCATAATCCAGTGAACCTTCGGCTACGGCTGCTTCGCGGCCTCGGGCAGCAATCCACTCACCGTTGAGGGGCGCTGCGCCAAACCGCTGGAACAGTCGCCGACGGGACAGCGACATAAGATCCTCCTGACATCGGCCGCCGACTGTAGCGACCTACTCTAATTTGGGACGAACCGGCCGATTTTACACGGTCTCCGCCGAATCCGGAAACAAATCCTGTCGAACTCTCGAGGAATTGTCATCGGATGTCACGTTCAGAGCGGCCGGGCGAGGCATTCCGAGTCGCAGCACAGCGGGGCGCATACAGCCCGCCGCCGCCTTCGCGAACGCCTTCGTGGTCATCGGGTGGGGTCGTGCGCAGCCCGTTGAGGAACGACACGCGCGCGCGGACCGTCGGCGAGGAGCGCGCGGGCCAGCAGAATGTCGCTGTCGTCGCCAAGTAGAAACACATCGTCTGCCGAGGCCAACGCGAAGCTGCCGTGGGGCGAGGTGGTGGTTCCACTCGCCCGGCGGACCGCGAGGACCGTCGCGCCGGTGGAGTTGCGCAGATCGATGGCCTGCAGCGTCCGCCCCACTGCCCACGCGTCCTGGGCGAGACGAAAACTGGAGACCGGCGCGTCGAGCACTTCTTTCGGGAGTTCGTCGAGCGGAATGGCTTTGGCGCGCGAGGCGCGACGAGCGGACGTGCCCAGGACCCGCCGGTAATTGTCGACCAGCGTCTCGACTACATTACCGGGAATATGCAGCCGCGCCAGCAGTTGCGACATCACCTCCAGGGACGCCTCGAGCTCTTCGGCGACAGCGAGCGTCGCACCCGCCGCCGCCAGCCGCTCGGCTTCGAGCCGGTAGCGAGTTCTGGTGATAATCGGCACCTCTGGCGCGAGTGTCCGCACCGCTTTCACCGCGCGCTCGGACGCATCGGGATCGCTAATCACCGCGACCACCGCGGCGGCCCGTTCCACGCCTGCAGCGGCGAGCGGCTCCGGGGCGGAGACATCCGCATAGTGAATGTTGACGCCACGCGCCATCGCCGAACGCACGGTGGCGCCATTCAGCTCGAGAATCACATAGGGCACCGACAACTCGGAGAGCGATTGCGCCAGCAGTTGTCCGCCGATCCCGTAGCCGAGGATCACCACGTGGTCCTTCAGCGTCACACGCTGCCCGTCCAGCGAGTCCGGCACACCGCCGTGCCGGCGCTTCGAGAGGCGAGCCGCAAATCCCGGCGCGGCGCCGATTATGAACGGCGTCAGGGCCATGGTGATGACACTGGCCGCCAATAACACCTGCCACCATTGGGCGCTGATCACCCCGCCCTCGAGCGCCGCCCGACCCAACACGAAGGAAAACTCTCCGACCTGCGCCAGTGCGAATGCCGACGCCAGCGCCACGCGCAGCGGCGTGCCCGTCATCGCGATGGCCCCCGCGGCGACAATGGTCTTGCCGGCGATGATGGCCACGGCGACGAGCAGAACCAGCGGCAAGACCGGCAGCATCCCCGTCAGGTTGATCAGCATTCCGATCGAAATGAAGAACAAACTGGCGAGCAGGTCGCGCAGCGGCCGCACGTCGGCGTGCACCTGATGACTGAATTCGCCTTCCGCGAGGATCAGGCCAGCGAGGAATGCGCCCGCTGCCATCGACAGCCCGAGCATGGCCGCAAGATAGGCCGTGCCGACGCTGGCCAGCAGCACCGACAGCGAGAACGCCTCGCGTGATAAAGACGACGCCAGGCGCAGCAGTCGCGGCAGCAAGACACGGCCAAAGAGCAGCACCCCGCCGCCGACGACGGCCAGGTTCAGGAGCGCACCGGCAATGCTGCCTTGTGTCGAGTCTTCGGCCCCACCGCGCAACAGCGTCGGCGCGGACGCGAGCACCGCGATGACAATAAAGTCCTGCAAGAGGAGCACGCCAATCGTCACCCGGCCGTGTGGCGCGTGCAGGTGGTTCCTCCGCGCCAGCTCCTTCAGCACCACGGCGGTGCTGGAGATCGCCACGAACATCCCGACGAGCGCAAGACGGCCGACGGACCCGC
>JACCSI010000302.1 GCA_013813075.1 Acidobacteriota bacterium
GACATGACACGCGTCGCTCTGATAATTGTGTGGCTGGGCGTCGTTGTGGCCACGGCCGTGAATGCCGACTGGCCAATGTGGGGCGGGACACCTTCACGCAACATGGTGTCGCCCATCAAGGGGCTGCCGACGACATGGGACGTCAAGTCCGGCAAAAACGTCAAGTGGGTCGCCGAACTCGGCTCGCAGTCGTATGGCAATCCGGTCGTGGCGAGCGGCGTCGTGCTCGTCGGTACCAACAACGAGGCGACTCGTGACGCCAAACAGGCCGGCGATCGTGGAGTGCTGATGGCATTTCGCGAGGCCACGGGCGAGTTCCTGTGGCAGGCGACATTCGAGAAGATGTCGTCCGGCCGCGCCAACGATTGGCCGTTTCAGGGCATCGCCTCGTCACCGCTGGTCGAGAATGGGACCGCCTATTTTGTCAGTAACCGCGGCCAGGTCATCGCCGCCGACCTCGACGGCTTTCACGACAAGACCAATGATGGCTTGGTCAAGGACGAGAAACTCAGCGGCCCGACCGATCCGGATATCGTCTGGGTCTTTGACATGATCGAGGAGGTGGGTTCGTTCCCGCACAACCTTGCCAACTCGTCGCCGGTGTCGCACGGCAACCTGCTGTACGTCAGCACGTCGAACGGCCAGGACGAAAGCCACGTCAACATCCCGTCGCCCAAGGCGCCGTCGATCATTGCGATCGACAAGACCACCGGCAAGCTGGTGTGGGAAGACAACTCGGTCGGCGACAACATTCTGCACGGACAGTGGTCGACCCCCACGGTCGGCGAGATCGCGGGCGTGATGCAAGTGGTCCACGCGCAGGGGGATGGCTGGGTGCGCAGCTACGAAGCCGTCAGCGGCAAGAAGTTATGGGAGTTCGACACCAATCCGAAGGATGCGGTGTGGCCCAAAACGCGTAACGAAGTGATCAGCACACCGGTGATTTTCGAGAACATCGTCTACATCAGCAACGGCCAGGACCCGGAGCACGGTGAAGGCGTGGGTCACGCCTACGCAATCGATGCCGCCAAGCGCGGAGACATTACTCAAACCGGCCGCCTCTGGCATTACGAAAAGATCCGGCGTTCGATCTCGACGGCGGCCATCAAGGACGGCCTGATCTATCTCGCGGACTTCAGTGGATTTTTGCACTGCCTCGACGCCAAGACCGGCACACCGTACTGGGTGCATGACATGTTCGCGGCGATCTGGGGTTCTCCGATGCTCATCGACGACAAGGTGTATCTGGGTGACGAAGACGGCGACATTACGGTGTTGCAGCACGGCAAAGTACTGAAGGTCGTGGCCGAACAGAACATGGGCAGCTCCGTGTACTCGACCGTCGTCCCCGCCAACGGCGCCATGTTCGTCATGAACCGCAATCAGTTATTCGCCCTCGCCGAGGGAGTGATGCTGAAGCGGCCCAGCGCCCAGTAGCGCGATGAAGCGGCGCACGTTCCTCTACTCGCTTGCCGCGTCCTTGGCGTTGCCGCGGCGGCTGCAGGCGCAAGCGGCCGCGGCCCCGGCGGACGCCTGGCCGCACTTTCGCGGCACGCTGGCGTTGACCGGTGTGTCCTCGTCATCGGTTGCGCAGGCGCTCAAGCGCCAGTGGGTCTGGGAATCCGGCCCTGATATTCCCATCGATTCGTCACCCGCCATCGTCGGCGGCGTGGTGTACGTCGGGACGGCCGCAGGCGAGCTGGTCGCGCTTGGCCTTGCTGATGGCGCCTTGCGCTGGCGCTACAAGGCCGGGGAATCGATTGGCGAATCCTCGCCGGCCGTCGCCGGTGGACGCGTGTTCATTGGTGACCTCGACGGATCCATTCACGCCGTCAACGTCGCCGACGGCAAGCGGGTCTGGAGCTACAAGACACGCTCGGAAATCAAGTCATCGCCGACCGTTGTCGCCGATCTGGTCTTGATTGGCTCGTATGACGGTTCACTGTACGGACTCGGTGCGGCCGATGGCAAATTACGTTGGACGGTCAAGACCGACAACTATGTTCACGGCACGCCGGCGGTCGTTGACGGCATCGCATATTTTGCCGGCTGCGACGAGATTTTCCATGCGGTCCGGGCGGCCGACGGGCAGCAACTATTTGCGACGTCGGCAACTGCCTACACCGGCGCGTCGGTAGCCGTGGTCAGCGGCATCGGCTACTTCGGGACGTTCGATAACCAGGTCATTGCCTTCGACATCAAATCGCGCAAAGTGACGTGGCGTTACGAACATCCCGATCGCAAGTTCCCGTTCTATTCGTCGGCGGCGGTGGGCAGCGGCGTCGTGCTTCTCGGCGGACGCGACCGCATGATCCATGCGCTCGACGCCACCACCGGAAAAGCCCGATGGACCTACATGACCCGCGCACGGATCGATTCGTCACCGGCCGTCGCTGACGGGCGCGTCTTTGCGGGATCGAACGACGGTCGCCTCTATGTCCTGGATATCGCGACCGGCAAGGTGGTGTGGGAATACGAAGACGGCGGCGCCCTGATGTCGTCGCCCGCCATCGCGTCGGGTCGCGTCGTGTTTGGCTCGTCCGACGGCCGGGTCGTGTGCGTCGGTTAATTCGGCCTTAGCGGCGTGCGGAATTATTCCCCGAGTGCCTGGCGAACGGCCGTTTGCAACACTGCGGGTGTAAACGGCTTCTGTAGGAATGTGTATGACGCTGCGCTGACGATGTTCGCGGGGGTGTAGCCGCTCATGAGGATGGCCGGGATGTCAGGGCGTACTTTGCGCATCTCGGCGAGCGCCTCGCCCCCGTCCAGGCCGGGCATCGTGAGGTCCATCAGCACCAGCCGCACATCGGACGGGGCTTGACGAAACAGTTCAACGGCTTGCCTGCCGTCCTCGGCCAGCACTACCGTCAATCCAGTCCGTTCCAGGACGGTCCGTACCAAGTGGCGCACGCCCAGTTCATCGTCCACGACCAGCACGGATCCCTGGGTGCGCCACATCGTGGCGGCCGCATGAGTGGCCGGCAGCGCCGCTTCGGGTGGACGGGCGGCCGGTCCGACCTGTGCCGGCAGCAGCACCTCGAACGTCGACCCTTCACCGCGTCGGCTGACGACGAGCAGTGCGCCTTTGTGCGCGCGAACGATGCCGACGACCGCGGCAAGCCCCAAACCTCGCCCGGTAAATTTCGTCGTGAAAAACGGGTCGAAGATGCGGGGCAACGTTTCCGGGGTCATGCCCTCGCCGGAATCGGACACGCGTAGCGAGACATATTCGCCGCCAGGTAACTGGGGGCTGAAGACCGCCCCGGCCAGCTCTTCGACGGATTTTGGGCCGTGTGAGGTTTTGAGTTGAATGGTGCCTGCGCGCTCGCCGAGCGCCTCCACGGCGTTGATCATCAGGTTTAGCAGCAGTTGACGCAGTTGGGTCTCGTCGGCCAGCACCGGGGGCAGGTCGGACGCCATGAACAACTCGAGCGCCGCGATCTTTGGCACCGTCAGGCGCAGCAGTGGATGCGAGTCGCGCACGAAGTCACTCAGGTCGAGCGCCCGCAGCGCAAACCGCCCCCGCCCGGCATAGGCGAGCATCTGACGGCATAAGTCCGCGGCCCGGCGTGACGCCGTTTCGATCTGGTCGAGTGCGCCGCTCATCGCCGGCAACTCCCCGTATTCAGCCCGCAGCAGGCTGGCGTTGCCGAGAATCGCGGTCAACAGGTTGTTGAAGTCGTGCGCAATGCCGCCGGCCAGCACGCCGAGGCTTTCCAGTTTGTGAGCCTCGTAAATCCGGCGCTCAACCGCTTTCTGGTTCGCTTCGGCGCGGACGCGTTCGAGCACGCTGCCGAGTACGGTCGAGGCGACGCGCAGCAGCGGGATGGTATCGGGCGGCCAGTCGATGATCTGGTCCGCCAATGCGGCAAGTCCGAGCATACACAATGTGCCGTCGGACTGGCGCGCCGGCATCACCACGAACGACTGCAGGCGGCGGGCTTCGAGCCAGGCGCGCGCCTCGCCTTCCGGGAGATCGCTGTGCGAACGCACGATCACGGGTAGGTTTTTCGCGAGCAGCGCCACCAGCGCGCTCAGCGGCCGCGCATTCATCTCAGTGACAAAGGGGCGGTCCCGGCCGCTGTCCGGCCCCAGCCACCAATGCGTGACGCGAAGCTGCTGTTCGGCGGTTATCTCCGAGAGCGACGCCAGCGAGGCACCGAAAAAGCGGCCGATCCGTTCGAGGGCCATGCTCAACGCCGTGTCGAGCGTTGCGGCGGAGCGGCTGGCAAACGCGCTGGTGATATCCGTCAAGAGCAGGTCGAATTTGCGTGCGCGCTCCTCTTCGGTGACGTCGATCGACACTCCAACGGCGCCGGTGACGTGTTGTTCCACCACGACAGGCGCGATGATCTGGCTGAAGATACGAAGCTCCCCGTCGCGCTCCTGCTCGATCACGTTCCTGACGACCTGTCCGGTCATCACTTCTGCGAGCTGACGGCGCCAGAGATCGTGTACGTCCGGCGGCGCCTCGTCTAATGCCCGGCCGCGAATGTCACCCCAACACGCAATCGAATCGGCGTTCTGATGCGTCACGGTCAGCTTGGGGCCACTCCGCCCCCACACGCTGAATGGGAGCGCGTTGATCAGGGCTTCGAGTCGCGCGTCAGCCTCGCGCCGTTCCTGCTCCTGGCCGACTTCACGCGTCACCTCGCGCAGTGCGCCGCCTTGCCGGATCAGGTCCCCGGCCGCGGTGCGCTCGACGCGACCCCGGTCCTCGATCCAGCGCAGGGGCCCGCCCGGAGGCGTGAAGCGGTAGCGCAGGGCAAATGGCCCGGCGGGGGATCGTTTGTCCATGAGTTCGCGGATGGGCGACCGATCATCGGCGTGGACGCCGCGCCACAAGCGCTGAGGGAGGTCGGCGCGCGGTTCGGCGGTCAGCCCGAGTAGAACCAGCACACGCGGCGAGACAAACAGCGCACTTTCCGCCTCGACCCACATCCATGCGCCGATGTCCGCAACATCCAACGCGTTGACCAGCGGCGCGGCGACATCGGGGGATTCCACGATGACGAGCCGGATCTCATTGTCAAGATGAGATTTCCCGGAACTTCTAATCCCATTCATGTCAGCGGTACTCGATGGTCAGGGACGGACGATTGACTTTGACTCCCTTGATTTCCTTCAGATACGGGCGCAGTTCTGAAATGGTGACGCCAGGACCGATCTTCGATTGCAGCGCCTTCAGCTTCGCTTCGTCTTCGAAAACGCCTGCGATGTCCACTTCGAGCAACGTGATGCGCGAGCCGCTGACGTAATCGGCATTGGTCTTGACGATGGTGCCCTCCACCTCCACGTCAATCGCGATCCTCAAGCCCTGGAACATGGTCTTGATCATCTGCATCATGGCGGGGTCAATGTTGTCGAGACTGGGCGCGCCGCCAGCCTTTTCAGTCGCGGACGCGGCGGCCTTCTCGTCAACCGTGATCGTCAAGACCGAACTGGTACCCTGTTTAACCAGCCCGAACTGAATCGGGTTGGTGCTCGTGCGGGGGCTGGATGCGCGAGTCGACGAGCCCATCTGCGGGTCCTGGTCGATTCGGACCTTGCTGATGTCGTCGAACGCGTAAATCGCTTTCGCCCCCTCGAAGCCGCCCTCTTTCATCGGTGTTAGTGATACCGGGCGTACACCCATGCGTTCCGCCGAACGCTTGAACTCAGCCTCGTCGAGAATGCCGCCCGACTGCTTGACCAGACCGCCGCCCATCCCGGCCATCAGGCCCTTGGCCGCCGCCATGTTCACCAGCAGCGTCTGCTCGATGATTCCACTGCCATCGGGCTTCACCTTGATGAGCGAGGCGCTATTGATACACCCGCATGCCAGAACCGCAATGGTGAGAAAAAACAGCAACCGCAAAGTAGTCATCAACAACATTAAAAACTCCGTGCTGGCGCGCCGCATCTCGCGGACCCATTGACCAAATGAATCATACCTATACTGGGCTGACATGAAAGAGAGAACTGCGGCGAAGCGTGCGTTCGTGACAGCTGCCTCGGCCGGTATTGGCCTGGCCTTCGCGC
>JACCSI010000350.1 GCA_013813075.1 Acidobacteriota bacterium
TCCGGGGCCACGTCGATGCGCGGTGCCACCCGAAGCGCCAGGCTTCCGCCGACCGAGAGCCCGCCGATCTGCCGCATGTGGATGTCTTCGGCCTGCATCATTCGATTAACCCGTTCCAGCGTGATGCTGGGCGGTAACGCCAGGTGTTCGAGCGTCCGCCGGTCTCGAATGCGATGGGAGGCAAATCCGACGAAAAGACGCGGCGTGATGCGCCGATCGGTACGACGGGTGTGGAACGCCGCGACCACCGACACCACCGACCGTGTCTGTCGTTGGTTGGTGAAGCGCGTGATGACGGCCAGCCGTTCGATCTCCTCGCGTGACGCTCCAGGCGCCGCAAACGACACGCTCGTCCCGGTGTATTCCCGGACCACGTCTCCGTTGGGCGCCAGGATGTCGCCCTCGATGTCGAGCCATGGGAGCAGGGCGAGACCGGCCGTGACGCCCACCGTGGTCTGTGTGCCGTCGGCAAAATCGGCGTCCAACAACAACGCACCCCCGATGGCACCGACGCGCCCGCGTCCTTGCGCCAAGGCCGGCGACACCACGGCGCCCACGACGAGCGTGACCAAAGCGGTGACCAATCGTGCGTCCATACCGGTCAATGTGCGGAATGTCGCCGATCAGGTTCATCCCAAGCCGCTGCAGCGTCTGCCTCCCGGAATCCTGGTGTACAGTTTCATCGGTCCGGAGGTTGCCATCGATGCGCGACGCGCGTTTCTCAGCCCGTTTGACCCATGGCGTGATCGCCGCTGTTTGTATTGCCGCCGCCGTCCCGCTCCTCGCGCAACAGGCCGACTCGGCCCGGCGCGCCCTGACCGCCGACGACTACGCCCGAGCCGAGCGGTTCATGGGGTATAACACCAATCCTCACGTGTTTCGCGCCGCCGTCCGTCCGACTTGGCTCGCCGGTGACGACGCGCGCTCGACCGACGATCGATTCTGGTATCGAGTCGCGGTCCCGGGGGGAGGCGAATTCGTGCTCGTCGATCCGGCGCGTGCCACGCGAGAGCCCGCGTTTGACCATGCCCGACTGGCGGCGGCTCTCTCGACCGCGGCGGCGGCGAGCTACACCGCCACCAGCTTGCCGTTCGCTGACTTCGAGCTCACCGCAGACGGTCGCTCGATCGAAGTGACGGCCGCGAAGCGCCGCTGGCGGTGTGATCGCGCCGGCGCCTCGTGCACGTCCATTCCGGCCGGCACCGAGTCGCAGGACGCCCGGTTCTCGGGCGGCGGGCCAACGCCGGCCAGCCGCAATCAGGTCGCGTCACCAGATGGCGCACGCGTCGCGTTTGTCAAAGATCACAACTTGTGGGTGCGCGATGCCCGGAAGGGTCAGGACACACAGCTGACCACCGATGGAATCAAGGACTTCGCCTACGCGACCGACGATGCCGGATGGGTGCGCAGTGATCGACCGATCGTGGTCTGGTCGCCGGACTCGAAACGGATTGCCACATTCCGTCACGATTCGCGCGGCGTCGGTGAGATGTATTTCGTCAACACGACCGTCGGTCATCCGACGTTGACGGCCATCAAGTACCCGCTGCCCGGCGACGACAAAATCTTCATGATCGAACGTGTCGTCATCGACGTCGAACAGAAGAAGGTCACCAAGCTCGACCTGCCGATCGACCCACATCGTTCGACGCTCTGCGACCACATCGTCTGTGGTGGGACGTGGGCGGACGTGCAGTGGAGTGAAGACAGCCGGGAGGTGGCATTCGTCTCGACATCCCGCGACCACAAACGCGAAGATCTGCGCGTCGCCGATGCGGCGACCGGCAAGGTGCGCAACGTCCTCGCCGAGCGCGCGGAGACGTTCTTCGAATCGGGCCAGGGCCGGGTGAATTGGCGCTATTTGCCGAAGACCAAAGAGGTGCTGTGGTTTTCGCGTAAGGACGATTACGGACACCTTTACCTGCACGATGCGGGCAGCGGTCTGCAGAAAAATCGCATCACCAGCGGTGACGGCAACGTCACGCAGGTGCTGCGTGTTGACGAGACAGGTCGCGTCATTTATTTCCAGGGCGTCGGCAAGGAGAAGGGCCAGGACCCGTACTTTCGCAACCTCTACGCGATTGGCTTCGACGGCAGACGACAGGCGTTGTTGACCCCCGACGATGGCGACCATACCGTCGACCTCGCACCGACCGGACGATATTTCGTCGACACGTATTCGAAACCGGATACCGCCCCCGTGTCGGTGTTGCGCGACATCGCCGGCAAAGTCGTCCTTGAACTCGAGCGCGGCGATATTTCGCAGCTCGTCTCTTCCGGATGGAACGCGCCACTACCCTTCACGGTGAAGGCGCGCGACGGCCACACCGATTTATATGGCCTGATGTTCCGTCCCACGAACTTCGACCCGTCACGTAAATATCCGATCATCAACAACATTTACCCGGGACCGCAGACCGGCAGCGTGGGCGGCCGCAGTTTCTCGGCCGCGCGTGGCGATACTCAGGCGATCGCAGAGTTGGGGTTCATCGTCGTACAGATCGACGGCATGGGTACGCCGTGGCGGTCGCGCACGTTCCACGAGGCGTATTACGCTGACATGGGCGACAACACTTTGCCGGACCAGGTCGCGGCGATGAAGGAGCTGGGGGCACGCTACCCCTGGATTGACCTCGACCGCGCCGGCATTTACGGGCACTCGGGCGGGGGCTACGCAACCGCCGGGGCGATGTTCCGGTATCCGGATTTCTTTAAAGTCGGCGTCTCGCAGGCCGGCAATCACGACAACCGCGTCTACGAAGACGATTGGGCCGAGAAATGGCAGGGCCTGCTGGTCAAGAAGCCTGACGGCACGAGCAACTATGACGATCAGGCCAATCAGAATCACGCCAAGAACCTCAAAGGCAAGCTGCTGATCGCGCACGGCACCATGGACACCAACGTGCCCTACTACAGCACCCTGCTGGTCGTCGATGAACTGATCAAACACAACAAGGACTTCGATTTGATCCTGTTTCCGAACCGCGGCCATGGGTTTGGCGGCGAACCCTATATGGTCCGGCGGCGTTGGGATTATTTCGTCAAGCATCTGCTTGGCGTCGAGCCGCCGCCCAACTACACGATGCGCGGGCCACAGGCGGCGCGTCCAGCGACGCCATGAAGAATCTGCTCTTCGGTGGCGTCCGACTCAATTCGGCGATCGGCAATTTCGGACTGCTCGCGCTGCGGTTGTTCGCGGGGCTCTCGCTTGCCTACGCGCACGGCTGGGCAAAAGTGCCGCCACCGGCGGGTTTCATTCAAATGGTGCAGTCGATGGGCATGCCCGGTGAGATGGCGTACCTCACGATGGTGACGGAATTCGTGGGCGGAATGCTGTTGGCCGCTGGTCTGGCGACGCGGCCGGTCGCGCTCGCGATGACCGCCAACATGGCGGTCGCGGGCTTCATCGGCCACCGCACCGATCCGTATCAGCGCGCCGAGCTCGCATTTCTGTTTCTCGCCGTCGCCTTCATGTTTATGTGCATGGGTGCGGGCCGCTTCAGCATCGATCGACTGTTGAAGAGGTAGCACGAGCGTCGCGATGGACTTGCCGGTCGTTTTCTTTCTCGTCCTGCAGATTTCCGGCGCCCCCCTCGAGAGCTACGGGTGCACCGCGGAGGAGTTAAAGGCCATTCGCCTCGACTTGACCATGATGGCTCGTGGCGATGAGCAGCCGCTCGCGCGGCCGGTTGAAGAGGGCCCGCACGGTCCGGCGGTTCCCTGCGTGTTGATGGGGCTGTCGCGGTCCGCACTACTTGGATGGCTCGAGGCGCGGGCGGTCGCGCCGAAAGGCGGTCCTCCGGACTTGCTGGCGCCGGTCCGAAGCGCGCTCAACGAGCTGGCGCAGTTGCAGGACGACCACTCTGGCGTCGCTCTCGAGATCGAGTACGCGCAGACCTCCATTCGCGCCGCCGTGGCCGCGGCGCAAGACGAACGGCCGGAGATGGAACTGCTGCTGACCCACGCCCGGGACCTGTCGGAGCGGCTGGTGGCGCGCGGGCGGCGGGCAATCTGGCCGCGGTCCTTCAACCTGCTGGCCGGCGAATTGTGGCTGGAAGTCGATCGCTTCGACGAGGCGCGCGCCGCCTACGAGCGCGCCGTCGTGGCCGAGCCATCGGACGTCGCCCTGGTGGGGCTGGCGCGTGCCCAGGCGAGGCTGGGCCGGCTCGAGGCCGCGTGCGTGACGTACAAACGCGCGTCGAAGGCCACCACCGAACTGCGCAAGACCGCCGCCGGGGATCTGGCGCATTGCCGGTAACCCGCTATAAACCGGAAGTTCTCGATGAACTGGCCAGGCACGGCCTGCGGCCCCTGCCTTCGACGGACGCCGCGCGACTGCGCGAGCAGGTCAACGACCTGTACCGCATCGAGATTCGAACACTCCGCGACCGATGCCGTGCCGGCGAGCTGTCCATGAAGGAACTGCCGGCACATGTCATCGAGCTGAGGAAGCGGTATCTGCTCCTCTCCATCCCGCTCGCGAACTGGACTGAATAGCCGTAAACTCAGGCTCATGGGGCGATTAGCGCGGGTGACCGAACCGATGGTGCGCGACCGCCGCGGCGGCGAGCTGCGTCCCGCGACGTGGGAAGAAGCGCTCGAGCGGGCAGCGGCCGGACTCCGGACCGTCGTCGGCATGCACGGCCCGCAGGCGTTCGGGCTCTTCAGCTGTTCGAAGAGCACCAACGAGATGAACTTTGCCGCGCAGAAGTTCGCTCGGGTCGTGATTGGTTCGAACAACATCGACAGTTGCAACCGTACTTGACATGCGCCCAGCGTCGCCGGTCTGGCGGCGGTGTTCGGCATGGGGGGCGGCACCAGCTCCTATCAGGAGATTGAAGAGACGAATTGTGTCCTGCTGTGGGGCTCGAACGCGCGCGAGACGCACCCGATCTACTTCCATCACCTGCTCAAGGGAATTCGACGGGGCGCCAAGCTGATCACCATCGATCCGCGGCGGACAGCCTCGGCGCAGTGGGCCGATCTGTGGGCCGGGCTCGACGTCGGCAGCGACATTGCGTTGTCGAACACGATCGCGCGCGAGATTATCAACGCCGGTCTCGTCAATCGAGAGTTCGTGCAGCATGCGACGAGCGGATTCGACGAATTTTGCGCGTCGGTCGAATCGTGGACGCTCGAGCGAGGCGAGGCGGTCACCGGCGTCCCGGGCTCGGTGATCCGCGACATCGCGCATACGT
>JACCSI010000390.1 GCA_013813075.1 Acidobacteriota bacterium
GAACAGGTTGACCGCGGTCGGGCGTGTCGCCGCCATCAAGTCGCACGTCTTCTGAAACTCGGTGGCAAATTGACGGGTGCCGGTCTGCTTGCTGCGCTCCATGCCAAGCGCGATGCCCATTGCCGCGGCGACGCCAATGGCTGGCGCGCCGCGGATGACCATCGTCTTGATCGCCTTTGCGACATCGCTGGCCGTTCGGCATTGCACATAGACCTCGGCCGAGGGCAGCTTGCGCTGATCGACCATGACGATGACATCGTCTTGCCAGGCGATCGTGGGGAGCATCGGGACTGATTGTACCGGGTGCCGCAGTCTACCCGAGGAACTTCCTGTCGAAGGCATGCGGCAGGAGATCGCGCATCATGTGAGTGGCCGCGACACCGGTGAGGTTGGCGAGCACCACTTCGACGTCCCCAGCGAACTCCCACAAGATCTGCCGGCATGCGCCGCACGGTGGCGTGGGGGTGTGCGTGTCGGCGACGATGACAATCCGCTGGAAGACGCGATGACCTTCGGACAACGCCTTGAACATCGCGACACGTTCGGCGCACATGGTCAAGCCGTACGAGGCGTTTTCGATGTTGCAGCCGGTGATGATACGCCGGTCCGCGGTTTCGAGCGCGGCACCGACCTTGAAGTGCGAGTAGTCGGCGATGGCGCGGTCGAATGCGGCGCGTGCGGCGGCGACGAGCGCGTCAGAGGCGGCCAATGATGCCCTCGAGCAGCGCGCTGAACTCGGCGCGGACGCGTTGTGCCGTCTCCATGACCTCGTCGTGATGCAAGGGCTGCGGCAGGACACCCGCGGCCATGTTGGTGATGCAGGAGATGCCGAGTACCTCCATGCCCATTTGGCGCGCCACGATGGCCTCAGGCACCGTCGACATACCGACCGCATCGGCGCCTAGCGTGCGAAATGCGCGGATCTCGGCCGGGGTTTCGTAACTCGGCCCGTGGACGGCGACATAGATCCCGTGCTGAATCGGCAAGCCAATCGCCGCCGCCGTCGCATCCGCCACGCTGCGGAGGCGTTTCGAATACACCTCCGTCATGTCGGGGAAGCGCGGACCCAAGCGATCATCGTTGGGGCCGACCAGCGGGTTGCTGCCGAGCAGATTGAGATGGTCGTCAATGACCATCAGGGCGCCTTGCGTAAACGCCGTATTGATGCCGCCGGCGGCGTTGGTCAGAATCAACTTCCGCACGCCGAGGCGACTGAGCACACGGACCGCGAACGTCACAGTGCGCAAGTCGTGGCCTTCGTAGAAATGTGCTCGGCCCGACAGCGCCAGGACGCGGCGATTGGCGACGGTGCCACCGACGATCTTGCCGGCATGGCCGATGATGTTCGCCGCCGGCCAGTGCGGGACCGCCGCGTAGTCGACGCCGAACGGCTCGGACATCGTCTGGGCGAATGCGCCCAGACCCGAGCCGAGCACCAATCCGACGTCGCCGCCGCCAAAGCCGTGGCCGCGCAGCCACTCGGTCGCTTCCGTGACGTGATCGAAATAGTCGGCTGTCACAAACTGCCTTCCCTCTACAAGAGGAGAGCGGCGATACACGCCGACACGAAGTTGGCCAGCGTCCCTGCGACCATCGCACGGATGCCAAGCCGTGCCAGGTCATGTCGCCGTGCCGGCACGAGCGCGCCGATGCCGCCAATCTGGATGCCAATCGAGGAAAAATTGGCGAACCCACACAGCGCAAACGTCGCGATGGTAAACGACCGGGGGTCGAGTGTGTCCCTGAGGACCCCCAATTGTGAAAACGCGATGAACTCGTTGAGCACCATGCGCGTGCCCAGTAGGTTGCCGATGGTGGCGGCGTCCTGCCACGGCACCCCGAGCGACCAGGCGACTGGCGCAAAGACCCACCCGAAGATTTGCTGCAAGCTGAGCCCGACCACGCCGAGGATGGCGTTGACCATGGCGATAAGCGCGACAAAAGAAATCAGCATCGCGCCGACGTTAATCGCCAGCTGCAAACCCTCGGAAGTGCCGCGCCCCGCGGCATCGATGACGTTGACATCGGTGCGTTCGATTTCGAGCTTCACGGTCCCCATCGTTTCGGGAACGCCGGTCTCGGGCACGAAGATCTTGGCCATCATCAGCGTGCCGGGGGCCGTCATGATGACCGCAGTGAGCAGGTGGCTCGGGTCGATGCCGAACGCAATATAGGCCGCCATGATGCCGCCGGAGATGTGCGCCATCCCCGCGGTCATGACTACCATGAGCTCCGATTCAGTCATGCGCGGCAGGTACGGCCGGATGGTCAGCGGCGCTTCCGTCTGCCCCATGAAAATACTGGCCGCGACGTTGAGCGATTCCGCGCCGCTCGCACCCATGACGCGGTTCATGACCACGGCAAAAGCCCGGACCACCAGTTGCATGACGCCGAGGTAGTACAAGATCGCGAATAAGGCCGCGATGAAAATGATCGTCGGCAGAATCTGAAAAGCGAAAATGACGCTGTACTGACCGCCCGCGTTGCCGAGCACACGCGTCATGATGTCGCCCCAGACGGCGCGATCGCCCAACGGGCCGAACACAAATGCGGCGCCCACGGTGGAGAACTCGAGTAGCTGACGAATCCGATCCCCGAGCACCTGAAACGTGGCCCGGCCGACGCCCGTCTTCAACACGATGATCGCGAACAGAACCTGCAGCCCGAATCCCCAGGCGACGGTCTTCAACCGGATCGCCCGCCGGTTGTTCGACCAGGCGACGGCAATCGCCGCAACAAGCACGAGCCCGACGAGGGGCTGATATCGTTCCACCTGCATCTCCCTGGTTACGTCACGTGGTCAAGGACGAGCGGCATGGGCGGCGGTCGGTCCACGCCAACCGTGATGGCGCGGGTCGCCAGCGCCACCGCGTCATCAAGCAACGCGTCGTCGTAGTGCAATTCGAGGATCGAGTCGCCTGCCGCCACGGCATCACCGGGCTTGCACCGGACGATAATGCCGGCGGCGAGGTTGATCTGGGCGTCGAGGCGATCGCGGCCCGCGCCCAGGGCGACCGAGGCTCGCC
>JACCSI010000408.1 GCA_013813075.1 Acidobacteriota bacterium
GCGGTGGATGCGCTCGTAGCTCTCGGCGATGACGGCCTTCACGCCAAGCAGCAGCGTCCCCTTGGCTGCCCAGTCCCGCGACGACCCGGAGCCGTACTCCTTGCCGGCCAGAATGATGAGCGGCACGCCCGCTTTCTGATAGAGCATCGAGGCGTCGTAGATGGTCAAGACCGGGTCCGCTGCAGGCGTGGGCGACATGCCGGCGCCGTGCGCCTGGCTCTCGCCCGGCATGCCCAGGAAGGTCGTGACGCCGCCTTCCGTGCCCGGCGCCAATTGGTTGCGCAAGCGGACGTTGGCAAAGGTCCCTCGCATCATCACTTCGTGATTGCCTCGACGCGCTCCGTAGGAATTGAAGTCTTTCGGCTCGACCCCATGCTCGATCAGATATCGCCCCGCAGGGCTGTCGGCGCGGATCGATCCGGCCGGCGAAATGTGATCGGTCGTAATGCTGTCACCGAGCACTGCCAAGGCCCGCGCCCCAGTGATGTCCGTGCGCGCGGCCGCCTCGAGTTGCAGATTCTCGAGAAACGGCGGACGGCGAATATAGGTCGAGTCCGGATCCCACTGGAAGCGATCGCCAGTCGGTACCGGCAAGGTCTGCCACCGCTCGGGGCCTTCGAAGACCTTGGCGTATTGCCGCCGAAACGCTTCGTCGGTCACCGCATGCAGCATCGCTTGCTGAATCTCCTGTCCGCTCGGCCACAGGTCTTTGAGATACACCGCCGTGCCATCGCGGCTCTGGCCGATGGGCTCGGTCGTCAGATCGAGGTTCATGGTGCCGGCCAGCGCGTAGGCGACGACCAGCGGAGGCGACGCGAGGTAATTGGCGCGTACATCCTGCTGGATGCGACCTTCGAAATTGCGATTGCCGCTCAGCACCGAGGCCACCACGAGTCCATGCTCACGCACGTCGGCCGCCACCTCGTCGGGTAAGGGCCCGCTGTTGCCAATGCACGTCGTGCAGCCATATCCGACAAGGTTGAAACCCAGTTGATCAAGGTATTGCTGCAGGCCGGCCTTGGTCAGGTAGTCGGTGACGACCTTCGACCCCGGCGCCAGGCTGGTCTTGACCCACGGCTTGCTCGTGAGGCCGAGGCCTACTGCCTTCTTCGCCACGAGACCGGCACCGATCATCACGCTTGGGTTTGAGGTGTTGGTGCAGCTGGTAATGGCCGCGATTACGACCGACCCGTGT
Organism: Acidobacteriota bacterium; assembly: GCA_013813075.1. Taxonomy (GTDB): domain Bacteria; phylum Acidobacteriota; class Vicinamibacteria; order Vicinamibacterales; family UBA2999; genus JACCSI01. The sequence continues at coordinate 1,196 of JACCSI010000408.1, forward strand.
GCCAGCGCGGTTTTTGTCGCCACGCCGCCGCCGGCGGCGGCAGCCTTCACGCCCTTCTTCAACTCCGGTAGTGCGGCAGCAAATGACGTCTTCGCTTTCGCCAACGGCACGCGGTCTTGCGGTCGGCGTGGACCGGCCAGGCTCGGCACGACGGTGCTGAGGTCCAGTTGCAGCGTCTCGCTGTACACCGCGTCCGGCGTCTGCGCGGTGGCAAACAAGCCTTGCGCACGCGCGTAATCCTCAACCAGCTGGATGTGCGCCGCTTCCCGGCCCGTGAGGCGGAGGTAATCCAGCGTCATCTCGTCGATGGGGAAAATCGCGACCGTCGCACCGTATTCGGGGCACATGTTGCCGAGCGTGACACGGTCGGCGATCGTCAGGTGGCGCAGGCCGGGGCCAAAAAACTCGACGAATTTGCCGACCACACCCCGCTTGCGCAGCGCCTCGGTGATGGTGAGCACGAGATCGGTCGCCGTCGCGCCTTCCGGAAGACATTCGGTCAACCGCATGCCCACAACCGGGGGAATCAGCATCGAACTGGGCTGGCCAAGCATCGCCGCTTCGGCTTCGATACCGCCCACGCCCCACCCGATGACGCCGAGACCGTTGACCATCGTCGTATGCGAGTCCGTTCCGAACAAGGTGTCGGGGTACGCAACCGTCTCGCCATTGGCCGTCTCCCTGTTGACCACGCGCGCGAGGTGCTCGATGTTGACCTGGTGCACGATGCCGGTCTCCGGGGGCACGACGCGGAAGTTGTTGAGCGCGGTCTGGCCCCAGCGCAGGAACACGTAGCGTTCGCGATTGCGCTGATATTCGAGCTCTGCGTTCAACTGCAGCGCGTCTGCGGTACCGAAATAATCGACCTGTACCGAGTGGTCGATGACAAGTTCGACCGGCTGCAGCGGGTTGACTTGTTCCGGTCTGCCGCCCAGCGCGGCGATTCCGTCGCGCATGGCGGCGAGGTCGACGACGCATGGGACGCCGGTAAAGTCCTGCAGCAACACTCGCGAGGGCATGAACGAGATCTCCTGCTGGACATTGCGGGTCGTGTCCCAAGACGCCAGCGCGCGGATGTCATTCGCCTTGACGAAGCCGTTGTCCTCGCGGCGCAGCAAGTTCTCAAGCAGAATCTTCAGTGAGAATGGCAGCTTGGCCACGTTCGGGAACTCGCGTTCGAGCGCGGGCAGGCTGTAAAAGGTGATTCTCTCGGCACCGGAAGCGATGATTGTACGGGTCTTGAATGAGTCGAGCGACATGGGTCTATTCTCTACCTTCTGAGCCTTCCGCGTCTCGTGTCGATCCGTTGCGTGCCGCTAACCTGGTTCGTCCTGACGACCCGTGATTCCGTGAATCATCTCGCATCGAGGAATTGGCGCGCCACATCCCGTGGATCGCGGCGCAGGCCATCGACCTCGTGGTTCATCTTGCGCATGACGCTTGCGGTAATGCGCCCGGCTAGGCCGCGAATCGCCGCATCCAGCGCCGGATACCGTAGCAGCGTCGAGCGACGGACGACCGGCACCGCGTCATAGGGTGGGAAGTACGCACGATCGTCGGCCAGTTGCGTCAACTCGAGTGCCTGGATAAGACCGCTCGTGGCGTCGCCGGCAGTGAC
>JACCSI010000428.1 GCA_013813075.1 Acidobacteriota bacterium
ATCGATCCCAGTTCGGCGGCAATGCCCGACCCGACGCGGCCGGCCAGCATCAGGCCGGTCAACACCGGGCCGAGCTCCTTGACCATTGACGCGCTAATCAAGCGGCCGACGAAATCCCTGGCGCCGAACTGGTCCAGCGTGATGCCCGTGTTCAGCGCGAGCACGGCCCCCGTGAAGAAGCCGGTCAACAGCACCACCGTCAACGAACGAACCCCAATCTCCTCGAACTGCTCGACGATGTCGTGGTGGTAGTAAGGGCGCGAGAACGCTGCGCGGATGGCCGCGAGGCACAGGTTTACATATTCCTGCACCTCCAATACCCCGTCCTTGGCGCGGTCGCTGACGTAGCTAAACACGTGGCAGGAGCTCGTGAGTTTTGAGCGCGCGGACACGATCGCGCAGGGTGGCGGCCTTTTCGAAATCAAGGTTGGCCGCGGCGGCTTTCATGTCGTGTTCGAGGCCGGTGATGTGCGCCTCGCGCTCACCTTGCGTCCGGAACGACGGCCGATCGTCCTTGAGCGCCGGCGTGGTGCCGTAATCGCGTTCGTACACACTCGACAGCACGTCGTCGATGGCTTTGACGATGCTCGTGGGCGTGATGCCGTGTGCTTCGTTGTACGCCTGCTGGCGCGCACGCCGCCGCTCGGTCTCGCCGATGGCCGCGCGCATCGAGGCGGTCATGACGTCCGCATACATGATGACCCGTCCGTTGAGGTTTCGCGCCGCGCGCCCCGAGGTTTGAATAAGCGCCCCGGCAGAGCGCAGGAACCCTTCTTTGTCAGCGTCGAGAATGGCCACGAGCGACACTTCCGGCAGGTCCAGCCCCTCCCGAAGAAGATTGATGCCGACCAGGACATCGAAGATACCGCGCCGGAGATCGCGAAGGATCTCCACCCGTTCCAGGGTGTCAATATCCGAGTGCAGGTACCGAACCTTGACGCCCAGTTCCTGGTAATAGGTCGTCAAATCCTCCGCCATGCGCTTGGTCAGCGTGGTGACGAGCACCCGCTCATGGCGGCTCGCGCGATCGCGAATCTCCGCAAGCAGGTCGTCCACCTGTCCTTTGACCGCTCGCACGTCGATCGGCGGGTCCATCAGGCCGGTCGGACGAATCACCTGTTCCACCACGACGCCGCCCGCCTTGTGTAGCTCATATGGGCCCGGCGTCGCGGAGACGTAGACCAATTGCGGCACCCGCGCTTCCCACTCGTCGAAGTTCAGGGGGCGATTATCCAGCGCCGACGGCAGGCGAAACCCGTATGCGACGAGCACGTCCTTGCGCGACCGGTCGCCTGCAAACATGCCCCGGACCTGCGGCACCGTCTGGTGGCTTTCGTCGACGATGATGAGTGCGTCGGGGGGGAGATAATCGAGCAACGTCGGCGGCGGTTCGCCGGCACGCCGTTGCGTCAGGTGCCGCGAATAGTTTTCGATGCCGTGGCAATAGCCAATCTCGCGAATCATCTCGAGATCGAACATCGTCCGTTGATGCAGGCGCTGCGCTTCGAGGAGCTTGCCTTCACTCTCGAGTTGGCCGCGGCGCTCCACCAGTTCGGCCTTGATCGTTTCGACAGCGTCCTTCAGGCGAGTCCGCGACGTGACGAAATGCGATTTCGGGAATATTGAAATCCGGTCGTGACGCTTGAAGGACTTCCCAGTCAGCGGGTCGAACGAGACGAGCTCGTCGATTTCGTCGCCGAACAGGCCAATTCGAAGCGCTGACTCTTCGTAGGAGGGGTAGACCTCGATGATGTCACCGCGGACCCGGAATGTGCCGCGGCCGAACTCGTGGTCGTTGCGCTCGTACTGAATTTCGACCAGCTTGCGCAGCACCCCCTCGCGATCCATGCGCTGGCCGCGCTCGAGCGGCAGCAACATGCCGTAGTAGGCTTCCGGCGAGCCGAGACCGTAGATACACGACACGCTGGCGACAATGATGACGTCGCGCCGTTCGAACAGTGACCGGGTCGCCGACAGGCGCATCCGGTCGATTTCGTCGTTGATCGTGGACTCTTTTTCAATATACGTGTCGCTGGCCGGGACGTAGGCCTCGGGCTGGTAGTAATCGTAGTAGCTGACGAAATACTCGACCGCATTCCGCGGAAAGAAGCGCCGGAATTCCTGGAACAGCTGAGCCGCGAGCGTCTTGTTGTGAGCCATCACCAAAGTCGGCCGGTTGATCGCATCGATGACCGACGCCATCGAAAACGTCTTTCCCGACCCAGTGACGCCGAGCAGGACCTGGTGTTTGTCGCCTCGGTTGAGGCCGTCAATCAACTCCGGCACCGCGCGGACCTGGTCACCGCGCAGTTCGAAGTCTGAGACGAGTTGGAAGCGGTCGCTGCGAGACGTCATCTGGCGTAGGTCGCGAAGAAATCATCGTACCACGGCGTTGGGGTGGCGCCGTTTCGTGCATTGTGGCGAAACGATGCCTTGGAACGCGCCGGGCTCTTCGCGCGGTGCGGACCCCTATAGCTCCCGCAATGCGGCAGGAATCGGCAGGCGGGCCGCGCGCATCGCCGGGAACAGCCCTCCCACCAGCCCCATCAGGAGCGCGTAGAGCAGCCCCAGGG
>JACCSI010000461.1 GCA_013813075.1 Acidobacteriota bacterium
CCCACCTTCGACCCGGACGAGTTCTGCGGCTGACAGCATGGCGATGGCGGATGCGGTGGCCAGTAAAACGGTGAGAATCCCGATGCGAAGCCGCATGGTGGGCGCATTGTACGCGACGTGGTTGTCATGCAGGGGTGGGTGAGACCTCGCAAGCTCAGGCATGGTTTGCCGTCGGGCGCGCTGTTTGCAGTCGTGGCGATCAAGGGGGAGACCTGTGATGCGAGCGCTGCTGCTGATTTTAGTGTTGCTGTCGACGCTGACGATGGCCGGGTGCGAGATGATTGGCGACATCTTTCAGGCCGGAATGGCGGTAGGCGTCATCGTCGTGGTCCTGATCGTCGTGGTAATCGCGTTTCTCGCCCGCAAGTTGCGAAGGTAACCCGGCGACCGACTGAGATCTGGCCAAAACCCCTAGAGGGCAAATGGATGGTCGGGGCGACTGGATTCGAACCAGCGACATCTCGCTCCCAAAGCGAGCGCTCTACCAGGCTGAGCCACGCCCCGACCCGTACATTGTAATCCAGGGGGTAGTGCTGAGGGCCAGTCCAGACGGTAGGTAGCCCAGAGGGCTGGAGCAGAAGACACGGCGGGCTGGCATATATTGGATCCACGTGGCGCGCTTTTTCGTCACGGGCGCGACCGGATTTCTCGGTGGCGAGCTCGTGAAACAACTCATCGGGCGCGGTCATCAGGTGGTCGCGCTCGTCAGGTCCCTCGACCGGGCCACGTTGCTCAGCGCCATGGGCGTGGAGCTGCACACCGGCGACATCACCAATCGCGAGAGCTTGCGGACGCCGATGCGGTCGGCCGACGGCGTGTTTCACGTCGCCGCCTGGTACAAGCTCGGTGTGCGCGACAGCAGCGGCATCGCTGAACGGGTCAACGTGGACGGCACCCGTTACGTGCTGGACATGGCCCGCGAACTGGCGATTCAGCGCGTGGTGTACACCAGCACGGTGAGCGTCTTCGGAGACACTTACGGAAAGCTCGTCAATGAGAGCTACTCCGCGCATGGTCCGTTCCTCACCGAATACGACCGCAGTAAGTGGCGAGCCCATTACGACGTGGCGGTGCCCTTGATGCAGGCGGGTCTCCCCCTCATCATCGTCATGCCGGGAGCCATCTATGGCCCCGGCGACACCAGTGCCGTCCACCGCACACTCGTGCGGCTGCTCCGCGGACGCTTGTTGATGACCCCGAAAGGCGTCACCTTCTGCTGGGGGTACGTCGAAGACATCGCGCGCGGCCTGCGCCAGGCGATGGATGCCGGTCGCGTGGGCGAGAGCTACCTGTTGACCGGGCCCGCACATACGTTTCAGGACGTGTTTGCGACGGCGGCGCGAATTGTCGGACGTCGGCCACCACCCTTGCATCCTCCCCGATTCATGATGCGCGCCGCTGCGTCACTGGCGGCACTGCTTGAAAAATGGGATTTTCGCGCTCCTTATCCCGCCGAGGTCCTGCGTCTGATGGCGGGCACCACCTGGATTGCGACGAGTGCGAAGGCTGAAGGAGAGTTGGGATTTACCGCGCGGCCGCTCGACGAAGGACTGCGGCACACCATCGAACACGAGCTGCGTCAGTTGGGCATGTCCTGAGTCAACCGCGGTGTCTCAGCGGTGCTTAAACTGCTTCAGCCATCCGGCAAAATCACGAAAGGCGCGTGCGCGATGCGAAACGCCGCCCTTCTCTTCGAGCGTGAGTTCGCCAGTCGTGCGGCGCAATGGTGGGTAGAGAAAAATCGGATCGTAGCCGAAGCCGCGGTCACCGGTCGGCGCCACCGCGACCTCGCCGTCAATCCAGGCTTCGGTTTCGAACAGGATGGTGCCGCCTCGAACTGCCGCCAGCGCGGTCACGAAGCGCGCGTGCCGGTGGGCGGGAGGGTGAGTCGCGAGGCGGCGATAAATCTCGGCGAAGCGTTCGGAGTACGAGGCGCCGTGCCCGAGAAATCGTGCCGAGCGCACGCCGGGCGCGCGGTCGAGCGCGGTAATCTCCAGCCCC
>JACCSI010000103.1 GCA_013813075.1 Acidobacteriota bacterium
ACAACATGGCGGCCTCGCTCATGCTCTCCGGGGCGGCGATGGGCGTCAGCGTCACGGTGGCGGCCCCGCCGACTCTTCAAATTGCGCCGGATATCCTGACTCACGCCCAATGGCTGGCCAGCCACAATGGGGCCACCATCGAGGTCACCACCGATGCCGCCGCCGCCGTCAAGGGGGCCGATGCCATCTACACCGATGTGTGGACGTCCATGGGCCAGGAAGTTGAGTACGCCGAGCGCAAGAAAGTGTTTCAGCGCTACCAGGTCAACGAGGCGCTCATGGCACGCGCCAAATCAGACGCGATTTTCATGCACTGTCTGCCGGCGCACCGCGGCGAGGAAGTCACGGAGGAGGTCATCGAATCCGCCGCGTCCGTCGTGTTCGATCAGGCCGAGAACCGGCTGCACGCACAGAAAGCGCTGTTGCTCTCGCTCATCGCGGACCCCACGTAATCAGCGCGACGGGGTGCTTTAACGAGTCCGGCGCGCTCGAATGAGCGTTTGTATGTCGTCTGGACGCGGGTTCTCGAAATAGAGACGCTGGCGGCCATCGGCGTCTTCAAAGATCTGTCCAGGTATCGCGCTGGCCACGACCGTCCATCCCGCCGGCAACACGATGGTGTTGCGCGGCCGACCAAACGCGCGGTCCCAGACCAGCTCCTCGCCGTCGAGCAGGTAGCGTCCAGCGTCGGTATAGGTTTCACTGATCCGCAACCGCGTCGAGTGTCCGGGTGCGATTGCCGGAAAAGAGATCACGACGACTTCGGTATCGTCCTGAATGGCCTCGCCCGGATCGAGCCCGCGCTTTTTCACCTCGACGCCTCTGAGCGTTTCGACTTTCAACTCCTCCCCGCTATCCAGGACCTTAGCCGCCGGATCCGACACGCGGCTGCCCGCGCGGACGACGTTGAAGTAGTTCTTCACACCCACGCGCGACTCTGTGTAGTCGTGATAGAGGCTGAACGAGTTGGTCTTGGGATCGTTCAGGAAATAGACAATCTCCCGATCCTGATGCGCACGCTCGGTCAGGCGCGATGCGGGTGACGCGAGCGACGTGGTCATTTGCACACCGCGTGTCGTTGGCAGAGACGACGTGAACGCGGCCAGACCCGGCTTGGCGCGAATCACCAGCGGCGCCGCCGCCGGGCCGGGGTTCATGAAGCTGATTTGGACCCGGCCGTCAGCCGTGGGAATGACCTGCGACGGCACGTTGCAGCTGACCAGGCGATAGCCCGCAGGCAGCACCACGGTGTTCCGACGAATACCGAGCGAGCGGTCGAACACGATGGCGTCGCCGTCACGGAAATAACTCTTGGCGTCCTTGTAGGTCTTGTCAATCAGCAGACGCGCCTCGCCGCCCTGCGGCACCGGCCGCGCGAGGTGCACTTTGATGTAGTCGGTTTCCGGATCTGCGGTGGGATGTCCGGCGGTGCGGGCATCCGTGCCGCGGACCACTTCCCACTTCAACGGCTGGCCGGTGGAGAGGTCAATCACGCGCTCGTCAGTAGCGACACTCCCCGGACGAATAGTGTTGTAAAAAAACCGCGCGCCAGGGGTCGTGGCGCTCACCTCGTAATAGATTCTGAACTGCGCGGTATCGGTCGCGAGCAGTTCGTATTTGGTGTAATCGTCCTCCTGCGTCTGTCGCGGCGCGGTTTGCGCGTGCGCGGTGACGACGGAGAACAGGAACGCCGCGGCGACGAACGTACGGGTCATATTTGCCTCGATTGGGATGCGCGGAGTATACCGCCGGACGCGGTACACTCGGCGCGTGGCAGAGTTCGTCGGGCTCCTGGTTTCGCTGATTCTCGTCGTGTTCGTGCTGATGCCGGTGCTGACGTTCATCCGCATGGGCCGGATCAGCCGTGAACTGGAGGAGTTGAGCGAGCGGGTCACGACACTGGAGCGGGTGAGGGCATCCAGCACATCGCCGTTTGCTCCCTCGCACGCGGCCGGCGTCGGCGGTGACCGCTTCTCCTCTGCGACGGAACCAGCGAACGTCGGCGCGTTCATTCAGTCGCCGTCCACTGAACCAACGAGCGAGGGACACACAGGAGGCGCCTCATCAAGCGTTGCTTGGGTTCCCCCGTTCCCTCCTGCGGGAGGGCCTGCGGTGGGGCGGGTCGGTTCCGACGCCGCCCACACAGCGGTGGCCGAAGCCGCCACGCCGGACCTCGAGGAACGCCTCGGTGGCCGCGGCCTGCTCTACACCGGTATCGTCGTCCTGCTCCTCGGCGTCAGCTTCTTTCTGAAGTACGCGTTCGAGAACGCCTGGATCAACGAGACGGGTCGCGTCGTGTTTGGCGTCGTTGCCGGACTGGCCCTGGTGGGCGGCGGCCTGCGGTTGGCATCGCAGGGGCTGGCCGTGTTCGGACAGGCACTGGCAGGCACTGGCCTGGCGATCCTGTACCTGGCGGTGTACGCCGCTCTCGATTTCTACGGGCTAATCAATGAAACGACTGCGTTTCTGTTGATGACTGTCGTCACCATCGGCGCCGGCGCGATGGCCCATCAGCAGCGCGCGCAGGCGCTTGCCTTCATTGCCGTCGGTGGCGGCTTTCTGACGCCGTTACTCATCGGCGGCGACGAGAACGCGCAGCTCCGGCTCTTCTCCTACGTTGCCTTGCTCGTTGGCGGCACGATGGTGCTATCGCTGCGGCATCGCTGGCTGGCGCTCAACGCACTCAGCTACATTGCCACGCTTGGCGTGGTGGTTGCCTGGGCCAGCAGCTTCTACACCGACGCGCAATGGCTGCGCACACTGCTGTTCTTGACGTTGTTTTGCGTGCTGTTCCTGGTCATCCTTCGCGAAACCAACCGCAACAAGGGCGTCACCGCAAGGCTCGTGACGACACTGCTTTCGACCGCGCCGATCTTCTATCACCTTGCCGCGATCGTCATCAGCGCCGCGCACCCACCCGCCATTCACGTCTACCTCATTGCCTTTACGGCGACGGGCCTGTGGCTCACGGCCGACCCGCATCGGCCGATCCTGCGCCTGTTGGTCCTGCTCGGTGCCGACGTCGCGATGTTTGGCGCGTTGACGCTCCCGGAGGGCATTTCGTGGGCTGCACCCAACGTGGTCACGATCGTGGCCGTCGCCGCGTTGCATTTGATGGCGATCCTCGACCGCGTGCTCCGGCAGGAACAGCCGCTCGCGGCGTCCGAGCTGGTGACGCTTCACCTCACCGGACTTGGGCTGTTCGCGTTGCTCTATGCGGCGCTGCAACCGACCTATCCTGAGTTTCGGGGTGCGCTCGCGGCGCTCTTGGCGCTCGGAGCCGTGGGGCTGTGGCGCCTGCTCTTGACGCGGGATCGCATCGCAGCTCTCAATGCCGTTGCGTTGTCGTTTACGCTGGCCGCCATGGGCCTGGCGGTGCAGTTCGACGGGCCGACCGTTATCGTCGGCTGGGCGGCCGAGGGCGCCGCTGCCGCCTGGCTGGGCGTCCGCTTCAGACGCCGTGCATTCCAGTTGGGCGGCGCGATGCTGTGGTTGCTGGCCGTGGTGCGGTTGCTCGACAGCTTCTCGGAGATACCTGCAAACTTCACGGTGCTCGCAAATGCCCGCGCGGTGGCCACGCTGTTCGTCGTGGTGCTGGGATACGCGTTGACCTGCGTGTTCAGCCGCTCGGAGGCACCGGAGGCCGGCCGCGCTCGCGCCGGCCTGCACGTCGTCATCAGCTTTCTGACGCTGATGTGGGTGACCAGTGAGATCACTTCGTTCTGGGAGGTGCGTTACCTGAGCGCGCAGGCGCATCTATACGAGCAGACGATGCTGTCGCTGGCAGCGGGGCTGTATGGGGCGTTGCTCATCATGATCGGTATGAAGCGCGGTTACCCGCCGCTGCGCTACATCGGGATGACCATTCTCGCTGTGACCGTGCTCAAGGTGTTCTTCTATGACCTATGGGAGCTTGGCGGCATCTATCGTGTCGTCGGCTTCATGGCGTTTGGCGCGCTGCTCGTGCTGGTGTCGTATCTCTATCAAAAGCGGCGCGGGGTCACGCGGCCTTCTTCAGAGTCTCCCTCTCCGAGCGACGCTGCCATGCCATGAGCCGGCGCCACGCCAGCGCCAGGCCGCTGACCACCAGCACGCACGCCACGGCGGAGACGACGCCGGCATGGTCTGCCCCGGCAAACCAACACCTTTAAACGGAAGAGAATCGGTAGGAAGCGCGTCGCCGGGGTATCAGTCGCCGCCACCTCCCCCATCCCCGCCGCAGCCCGCACCCCCGCCGTCACTGCCGCAGTCTGATCCTGAACCACCGTCAATCCAGGGGACGGAGCCGCCCTGGCCTGTTGCGACACGACCGTGGCGTCGTGTGCTGCCTCTGACCGCCATGAAGACCATGATTACCGCGATCACCATCGCGACGCCGACGATTGGTAGCGCCATTGGCTCATCCTCCTGGTGAAGTAGACTCGCCCTCTACCGCCAGAATAGTGTTCGTATGTTGCGGCTGCGTTTCCCCCTAAGTTTATGCTGCGTATCGACTTAAACTCCGACCTCGGCGAATCGTTCGGACCGTGGCAGATGGGGCACGACGAGGCGCTGATGGGCAGCGTGACATCGGCCAATATCGCCTGCGGGTTTCACGCTGGCGACCCCAGCGTGATGCGCCGCACGATTGCACTCGCGCAGGCCCACGGGGTCGCTGTTGGCGCGCATCCGGGCTTTCCCGATCTGGCGGGCTTCGGGCGACGCGAGATGCAGGCCTCGCCTGCCGAAGTCGAGGATCTGGTGCTCTACCAAATCGCTGCACTCGTTGGCGTGGCGGCCGCCCAGGGCGTGCGCGTGCAGCATGTCAAGGCGCACGGGGCGCTCTACAACATGGCCGCACGCGACGCTGCGCTTGCCGGCGCCGTCGCGCGCGCCGTCGCGGCGTTCGATTCGTCATTGATTTTGTTCGGCCTGCCTAACTCCGAGTTGCTGCGAGAGGGCGACAAGGCAGGCTTGCGGGTCGCGGCGGAGGTCTTCGCCGATCGCACCTACGAGCGCGACGGCTCGCTGACGTCGCGGCGCCGACCGGGCAGCGTCATCCACGACCCTTCGACCGTCGTCGCGCGCGCGGTGCGAATGGTGCAGACCGGTGCGGTTGAAACGACCGACGGATCGACCATTGCGTTGCGCGCGGATACCTTGTGCCTTCACGGCGACACGCCGGGCGCCGCCGATCTCGCACGGCAAATTCGCACGGCGCTCGAAACCGCCGGCATCGCCGTCGCTGCGCTGACCACAGCGATGTAATTTTGCGACGAAAGCGAGAGGCGCGGGCGTATTCAGGTCAGACGCCTGCACCCTCGGGATATTGCAGCGCCAGCTTCAGTTCTTTGGCGAGCTGATCGACGGTGGTGCCTTGCCGCTTCCACGCCCCTTCTGTCTCGAAGCGCAGCGCACCGATGCGGCGGCCCCATGGAGCAATGACCCGCCCAATGGCACGATAGTCAGTGCGGTCGGCGTGCAGCTGATCGATCCGCTGAATCACATCCGGCGCAACGCGAATGAACGCCCGCAACGCGGTCGCCGAGCGAATGGAGTACTTGCGGCCATTCCACGCCGACTCGAACAGCGACGCGACCTGCTTCAGGTAATTGACGAAAAATTTCTTCGATTCCTCGCGAAATTCAGCGGCCTTGCGCGCGCCGCCCAGCGCCTCTTCATTGGCGAACAGCTTCTTGAATTCCTGAGCCAGCGGCGCTTGCGCGACACGGCCCCGGCCGACCCCCAGCAATTTGATCTCGCCGTGGAGTGGCGATTCGTCTCGATCGTTCAACGCGCGCACCACATCATGTGCCGCAGCCAGTGACTCGTCGCGGTACAGCTGACGCCCCGAGAGCGACACCAGATGCGATGAGTTCAGCCGCGTGTGCTTAGCGTTGATGGTGACAAACATCTGGACGACATGGTCTTCGGGAAGCCGGTCGAAGATGATCGCGGGGACGCTGAAGGGCTCGTCCGCGAAATTCTCGATGTCCGCGTGCAGCGCAAGCAGGCGATGCTGACCATCGATGGCGCGCAGGACGCCTTCGCGCTCCGGCACTTTCAACCGGCCCAGCAGACTGCCGGCCTCAACCGGATCGAAGCTCAATTTCTCGTCGGCTGAAATAATCACCGCGCCCGGAATCGATGGCAGGTCGCGGGCCTGGCGGCACTGCTCGTAGTACTGCACCAGTTCCTCGATTTTGCGCCGGATGATATGCCGTTGGTAGGCCTTCTCGCTCGATGCAATGCGCCGCTCGAGCACGTCCCATTTGATTTTTGACTGGGGCTGCTTTTTCCCACCTCGAACCGGGGTTTGGCCCTGGTCGTTGTAACTGAGGACTTCGAAACGCACCAGCTTGTCGATATCGTTCGCGGTGAGGGAGGCTTGATAGAATTGCACGCCGAACTGCTGCATCCGAATCGCGGCTACGCTGATCATAAGAGTCTGTCCAAACTGTCGGATTCTATCGGCGGCAGCTTAACTGCTCAATGGTTATTTGCCCCGTTCGCCGCGAATCGAGCTGTGCCGCACCCCGTATAATTTCCTGCAT
>JACCSI010000476.1 GCA_013813075.1 Acidobacteriota bacterium
GCGCCTTGCGCTCGGTGTGGGCGAACATCTCGTCGATTCCGCCCACCGCCATCGCGCTCAGCGTCCGCACCGGACCAGCCGAGATCGTGTTGACGCGGATCTTCTTCTCGCCCAGTTCCAGCGCCAGGTATCGCATCGACGACTCCAGCGCCGCCTTGGCCACGCCCATCACGTTGTATCCCGGCACGGCTTTTTCGCTCCCGAGATACGTCATCGCCAGGATCGACCCGCCCTCGGTCATGAGCGGCGCCGCCGCCCGCGCCAGCGCGATCAGGCTGTACGCACTGATGTCCAGGGCCTGCTTGAACACGTCGCGCGGGGTGGAGAGGAACTTGCCGATCGCCAGGTAATCCCTGTTGGCGAACGCGAGCGAATGCACCACGAAGTCGATCGTGCCGAACTTGTCCTTCGCGGCACTGAAGAAGCTCTCGATGCTCTCGTCCGATCCGACATCGCACGGCTGCACCCACGGATCGCTCACCCCCATCTCGTCCAGGCTCTTGCGCACCCGCCGCTCCATTTTCTCCATCGGCAGGAAGCCAAACCCGCAGGTGGCGCCGTGGCGGATGGCGTTGTTGGCGATGTGCCACGCGATCGAGCGATCGTTGGCGATGTTCAGCACGAGTCCCTTCTTCCCATCCAGCAACCCCGGCATGCGATCTCCTTTGCTTGTTGAACCGATCGGCGGCGACAGGTTAGCCGTGGCACGCAGACCCGACAAGCGACTCCGCCCAATCCCCGCTCTCCACCCACTCCGCCATTGGGTTCGTTTCGCACCGGCGACTCCGCGCCCGCCGAACCAAAACCCTCATCGCCCGCTCCCGGCGCCGCTTTTTCCCGCCCGCCGATGGGTTGGATTGGGTTCGTTTCCCCGCCTCTCGATTCGCCCGTCGCTGAAACGACCCCGCCATATCGCACCGGCACCGATCGCGATGTAGCCGGATCCACCCTGCGACCACTTCAACCCCGAAATCACCTCTCCACGGCACAGCAGCGACGCTCCACCCGCCCACTCCCGCGCCACCCCGCAACATAACAACGGCCGCCAAAAAAGCGGCCAAAAAATCGCCCCATGTTGCCCGCCAGACGCCGACGGAATTGAACAGTCCGACGGCACAAGCCTCGCCAACCGGTGCGGCTGACGCGTTACATGGCCGCACAACACCCGACAATCGCACCGTTTTCCGCGATGCAAGATTGTATTAGGGGCTCAACGATTTTGCGCCGTGAAAGAATCGTTGAGGAGCTAAAAGAATCGTTTACGGCGCAAACGTTCTTTCACGACGTGAACCAATCTTTCACAGCGCGAGATCGTGTTTGGCTACGGCTCTCGATCACGGCCATTCCGGCTCGTCGCCGTTGAGATACACCCTGACTTCGTGGGGATCAAACTGTTCGCGCCACCGCCCGGCGTGGATGTTGACTCGGCGGCTCTCGAACGGCAGCGTGAGAGTGGCGTCACCCAGCGGCGGCACCGTGAGAATTGCCGCGCAGGCGCGCGGCTCTTTGTTGGTCGCGATAACCATCCATCCGTCGCCGACTTTTCGGGCGCGGATCTCCACCGATGGATGGTCCGCTTGGGCCTTCACCTCTTCACCCTCGGCGATCAGCCACGGCACGATTCGCCGGATGTCTCGGTTCACCTCCGCCACCGCGTTCCACGTGATCGGAGCGCGCGGCCAATAAGAGAAGTAGCAGATGCCGTTGGCGCGGTGAACCAGCGCGTTGAAAGCCATGAATCGCACCTCGTGCGGCAGCGGTTGCGACCAGATGCCCCCGTCGGTTTCCGGACCGCCAAAGGTCTGGACGAATGTAAGGTTCGGCCAGCCCGCGCCGTTGACGCGCCGAACCTCGCGCGTGTGCTTGCCCACGTCGGAAAGCTTCCACAGCCGGTCGCGGGTGACGGGATAGATGTCTGTCATTGTGAAGTCGCTGGTTTCCTTGAACTGCTCGAGCGAGAGGAACTGGTTGTGCGTGACGCCGATGGGGTGATCCTTCTCCTTCGCCTTCAGGGCGTCATACAACTTCCGGACCTCCGCGGGCGAGACTTTGTGTTCCTCGGGCTCGTCGGTGAGGTGCCAGCCGAGCAGGGCGGGGCTGTCCTTTTTCGCGAAGAACTCGTCCGTGATGTGCGGGATCATCATCATCCCGTGCTTCTCGATGAGCGGCACATCGTCCGGCTTAAAGCCCACGCCCACGATCGTGTTGAAGTGATGGCCGTGCAGGTCGGCCATCACGTGCGCGTCGAGGTTGTAGACCCAGATGCCGATCGGGAAGAACGGCTTGCCATCGACGAGGAATGTGCCATCGGAAGAAAAAGTGACTTTACCACCGTGAGCGCTGCTCGCCGTCAGGAGGAGGCAAATGCCGCACGCCACTCTCGAAAGAAACTTGTGCATGGCATTGTTACGAGCGGCGACTGATGTCGTTGAGCGGCCATCGGCGGTTCGTATGATCCGCGTGCATGAACCAGTTCGACGGGGTCCTGTTCGATCTTGATGGAACGCTGCTGAACACGCTGCGCGACATCGGCGAAGCGTGCAATCGCGTGCTGGCGGCGCGCGGATATCCGCCGCACCCGATCGACGCGTACCGGCATCTCGTGGGCGAAGGAGCGCGAGTGCTGTGGTCGCGTGCGCTGCCACCCGGCCGGCGAGACGACGCAGCCATCGATGGATGTCTCGAGGCGTATCTGGCCGAGTACGCGCGCGCTTGGAACGTGCACACGCAGCCATACGATGGAATCGGCGAAATGCTCGATGCGATTGCGGAGCGCGGAATGAAGCTGGCTGTGCTGTCAAACAAGCCGCACCCGTTCACGGTGCAGTGCGTGGAGACGTTCCTCGCGCGGTGGCGGTTCGACGTGGTGCGCGGGCAGAGCGAACCCTTCCCGCGCAAGCCGAACCCCGCCTCGGCCATGGACGTCGCCCGACAGCTGCAGACGCCACCGGAACGCATCCTCTACGTCGGCGACACGGCAACCGACATGCAGACCGCGACGGCAGCGGGAATGTTCTCGGTGGGGGTGCTGTGGGGATTTCGCGACCGCCCCGAGTTGGAAGCGAATGGCGCCAGGCGCATCATCGCTCACCCGCGGGAACTTTCGTCATTACTGGAGATCGCGTGACGGCCTCGCCGCTCGGGGCAGCGCAGAACGCGCTCGCGACAGTCGTAGCCACATAGCCCGCAAAGCAGCGGCCTTACAGCGACAGCGGCGGCATGCACCACATGGAGTTGTGCGGCGGAAGTACGTTAGTTGCGAAGGCGAGCGCCTCCAAACAGTTTGCGGCTGCTTGAGCT
>JACCSI010000490.1 GCA_013813075.1 Acidobacteriota bacterium
CTTGAGCGCCATCTTGCGGTAGGCACTCTTGATCTCCTGCTCGGTCGCCTCGCGGCTGACGCCAAGCACCTCGTAATAGTCGCGCTTGCTCACGATGCCTTCGCCACGCGAACCAGGGCCGGCCGCAGCAGCCGCTCGCCGAGGCGATAGCCTTTGCGCAACTCGCCGACGACTTCGCCTTCCCGGGCTCCTGGGCTCTCTTCATACGCCACGGCTTGATGCAGGTGGGGATCGAAGTCGCTGCCGAGCGTATCGAGCGTCGTCACGCCGCGCTTGCGGAGCATCTCGCCTAGTTGCCGATGAATCAGCTCGACGCCCGCGCGGTAGACCTGCGCTTCGGGTGGCGCATCGACGGCCAGCGCGCGGTCGAAATCGTCGAGCACGGACAACACGTCACCGAGGATGTCGGCCGCGGCCCACTCCGCCTGCTCGCGGCGTTCCTTGTCGATCCGCTTGCGGTAGTTGTCGAATTCCGCGCTTTTGCGCAGCAGGCGGTCGAAGAGATCGTCGCGTTCCGCCTGCAGCCTGCCGAGGTCGTCGTCAGTGTGGGTCGCGTTACTGTCTGCCGGAGCCTCGGTGACCGCGTCCGGCTCAATCGTATTTTCGTCGCTCATTATGCCGGCGGGGCTTCAGCCCTCGCCCTCCATCAATTGTCACGCAGTACTCTGCCGACGGCTTTCGCCGCGTTCTCGACCACGTCCAGCGCGCGCGGGTAGCGCATGCGCGTCGGGCCGATCACGCCGACGAGTCCAGTGCTGCGGCCGTCGAAATAGGTTGACGCGATCAGGCTGAATGGTCGCAGCTCGGGATCGCTGTGCTCTGTCCCGATGACCACGGTCAGCCCGGGCCCGTCGATGTATTCATTGAGCAGGCGCACGAGGCGCTGCTTTTCTTCCACCATCATCAGTAGCACCCGCAGCGTCTGGGTCGACAAACCGCTCGCGCGCACAACCTCTTCGAGAAGTGACGACGCGCCATCGATCGACACGGTCGGCTGCTCCATGTTCTCGAGGGAGCTGCTGGCGAGGCGAAGGGCCAGCCCTAACAACTGATCGTACAACGTCCGCTCTTCTCGCAGCCTGGTCAAGACGCCTTCCCGCACCTCGTCCAGGGTTTGGCCGGCGAACTCGTGGTTGAGATAGTTCGCCGCCTTGACGAGCTCGGACTGTGCAACGTCCTCACCTATTTCAATCGTCTTCTGCGACACCTGGTTGCCGCGCGCGACCACGACCACAAGGATCTTGCTGCTGCTGAGCGGTACGAACTCGATGCGATGAAAGACCGCCTGCGCGTTGGCCGGTGCAATCGCGAATCCGACATGGCGAGACACTTCGGACAGCATGTGGGACGCGCTCGACAACAGGTCGTCGATGAGCGGGGCCGTACCGGCTTCCTGGCGGATCCGGGCTTCGACGCCGGCCGAATCTTTCGAGACGCGGCGCGCCTCGAGCAACAGATCAACGTAAAACCGATACCCGAGGTCGGTCGGCACACGTCCCGCCGATGTGTGCGGCTGCCACACGAAGCCCATCTCTTCGAGTTGGGCCAGAACGTTTCGGATGGTGGCGGAAGACAGCGCGAGCCCTGAGCGCCGGGTTAGAGCGGTCGAGGCGACCGGCTCACCAGTCTCGATGTACTCCCGGATGAGCGCCGCCAGAATCCGTCGGGTTCGCTCAGATAAGGTGGGAAAGGTCATTAGCAGTCGAGTCTGACGAGTGCTAACCCCAAGTATAACAGAGTAGCCGTTGTTCGGCGCGAAGCACCTCGGCCGGGTTGGTGCGTAACGCGCGTCGCGCCGGGTCGATACGTTGCAACGAGCGCAATCGCAAGCAGCAGTACCGCAGTGGCGCTGAATATGGCGGGATCCCTGAGCTGCGTCTCAAACAGGAACGTCGCGAAATGTCTTGAGCCGCGACGCCGCGCCCAAAAGGCGTCAGCCGGTAAGGCCGCCATCTGTCATCGTCATCCGCCGCGGCTGCGAGTTCGACGATCAACTCGTCGTCCAGGAACCGCTTGATGAGGCCATAGAGGGTGCCGGTCAGTCGCACGTCGCCCTCACGGTCATATGGCGTGCGACGAGATGTCGCGTCACGCCATAGTGTCAAGGCGG
>JACCSI010000570.1 GCA_013813075.1 Acidobacteriota bacterium
GTGCCGACGTGGTCATTCGCACCGACGCGTCATTTGCGGAGACGGACGCGCAAGTCGCCGCGTTTCTGAGCGCCGTACTTTAGGCTTTACTCGGTATCACGCGACGGCGCGATCCGTTCCTCGACAAATGAGTTCCAGTCGTGGCAGTGCGGACACTGCCAGAGCAGTTCGGTCGAGCGGTAGTGACACTTGACGCACACGTGCGGGTCCATGAAGAACACGGCATCGCGCGCGGCCTCGATATACCGCTGCACGTGCTGTCGATCGAGCCCGACCTCCAGCATGACGTTCCAGATCGCCTGGTGAACCATCAGCCCGTGGGGGTTGTGCTCGAGCGCCTCGAGCAACACGTCGAACGCCGCGGCGAAGTCGCGCCGCTGCGCCAGGTGACGCCCCAACGCGAGTCGCGCCCGCCAGTCGCGGTCGTTATCGGCAATCAGCTCCCGGCACCGGCCCTCGAACTTGTGCGGCGTGCCCGCCGCCGAATGGGCCCGCTCAAGGCGGTCGAACGCCAGGTACGCACGTTCGGGAGACGCGTTGAGGAGACGTTCCCATGCGTTCAGCGCGGCGTTGCGGTCGCCCTGCTTCTGGCGCACATCACCCAGGTTAAGGTACGCGGGCGTGGTCGTCGGGTCGAGGTCGAGTGCGGAATCGAAGCGACGTGCGGCCTCGTCAAGATCGCCGCTCCTCGCGGCTTCGAGGCCACGCTCGTTTTCGAGAAAGCCGAGAATCGCCTGACTGCGCCCGTTCGTGTCCGGGCCCGTGAGATCGACGAGCCGGCGGCGAATGCGATAGGCGTCGTCCCACTGATGTTGTTCTTCGTGCAGCTTCTGCAGGTAGAGCAGCGCGTACTGGTTGTCTGGATCGAGCCGCAGCACTTCGTTGAACGCCTCGAGGGCGCGATCGACAAATCCGCCGCGCTTGAAGTCGAGACCGAGACAGAGCAGCACATAGGCGTGCTCGGTGCGCGTCAGCTTCGGACGCTGTAGTAACGCTTGATGCAGCTGAATCGCGCGCGCGACCTGTCCGCGCTCGCGGTAGACGTTGCCCAGAATGAGGTGAATCTCCAGGGCGTCAGCGTCGACGCGCGCCGCCTGGCTCAGTTCTTCGATCGCGATATCCAGCTGATTGGCGACCAGAAAGTTGAGGCCAAGCACGTAGTGATGGGAATCACGCGCCCGTCGCCGATCGATCCACTTGCCGTCGCGCAGCTTATAGCGCTCCCAGGCTTTCCCCACGGCTAGGCCCGCCAGCAGGGCCAACAGTGCCACAATTTCCATTGGGTAACTGGCTACTGAGAATCTAATCGCAACTGACTCAATGCCATTACACCAACTCGGTGCGCCACAGGTCATGGAGGTGCACGACGCCTTCGACGCGACGCTCGTCGTCGACGACGATGATGGCGGTAATTTTTCGCTGCTCGAGGATGTTCAAGGCCTCGGCAGCCAACGTGCTGCCACTGATGGCAATCGGGTCGGCGGTCATGACGTCGCCAGCTAACCGATTGAGGACGCCAGTCGGAAAGGTCGCCATCTTCCGTCGCAGGTCGCCGTCAGTGATGATGCCCAGGATCGCCCCGCGGTCGTCGACCACGCAGGTCATGCCGAGGCCCTTGCGTGACATTTCGTAGATGACGTCGAGCATGGCGGTGTCGAGCCGTACCAGCGGAACCTCCTCGCCGTGGTGCATCAGTTGATCGACGCGCTTCAAACGTTTGCCCAGCTTGCCACCGGGGTGCAGGCTGGCAAAGTCATCGGGCCGAAAGCCTCGTTCGACCAGCACGGTCATGGCCAGCGCATCGCCCAGTGCGAGCATGGCCGTGGTGCTCGCCGTCGGCACCAGGTTCATCGGGCAGGCTTCTTCCGACACCCGACAATCCAGCGCGACATCCGCCGCCTGCGCCAGCGTCGAGCGTGAATCGCCGGTCATCGCAATCAGGTGGGTGCCGAGACGCTTCAGCGTTTCGAGAATGCTGACGAGCTCTTCGTTTTCGCCACTGTACGACAAGGCGATGACGACGTCATCGCTGCGAATCACGCCGAGGTCGCCGTGCAACGCTTCCGCAGGGTGCAGGAAAAACGCGGAGGTGCCGGTGCTCGAAAACGTCGCGGCGATTTTGCGGCAGACAATGCCCGATTTACCCATGCCCGTCAGGATGACGCGGCCCTTGCAGTCGCGCACCAGCTCGACCGCCGTGGCAAAGCGCTGATCGAGACGGTCGGCGAGCGCAAGAACGGCGGCCGCTTCGGTTTGTAGAACTTTTCGCGCCAGCGACAGGTCAGGCATGCGCCTTGGTGATCCTATCAAGCTCGACAAGCTGGCGCAGCAATCGTTCGAGGCGGTCCAGACGCAGGGCGTTGGCCGCGTCGCTCTTGGCCCTGGCGGGGGTCTGGTGCACTTCCATGAACACGGCGTCGACCCCGGCCGCGACCCCGGCTCGCGCGAGCGGCTCGATGTATTCCGCCAGCCCCGCGGTGACGCCATCGCCGGCGCCGGGCAGCTGCAAGCTGTGGGTGACGTCGAAGACCACGGGACAGCCGAGCTCACGCATGATTGGCAATCCGCGCATGTCGACGACCAGATTGTTGTAGCCGAAGGTGGAGCCACGTTCGGTCAATAACACGCCACCCGCGCCTGCGAGTTTCCCGACGACGTATCGCATGTCGCGCGGCGCGAGAAACTGGCCCTTTTTGACATTGACCGGCTTGCCCGTTTTCGCCGCGGCCATCAGCAAGTCGGTCTGCCGGCAGAGAAACGCGGGAATCTGCAGGACATCGACGAC
>JACCSI010000575.1 GCA_013813075.1 Acidobacteriota bacterium
CCAATCGCCACGCAACCGAACATGACGGCGACAGTGTCGACGGTGGCGGTCGCGAGGCGCGGTATGTCACTGGAGAGCACAACCCGCAAGGCGTCGGTACCACTGCGCGACCACGAGTCCGAGCGCGCCGGACGCCACCGTGAGCAGCAGGGTCTCGCTCATCATCTGGCGCATGAGGCGGCCACGATCGGCGCCGAGCGCAGCACGCAGCGAGAATTCGCCATGACGATCGAGGCTCTGTGCCAGCAACATGCTCCCGACATTGGCGCAGGCAATCGCCACAAGCAGCATCACGCCGGCAAACAGCACGAGCACGAGGTCGCGGGCGACCGACGTGCGCTGGTCGTCGAGCCGAATGACGCTGACGCCAAGCGCTGAACCGGCCTCGCCGAGGGCGCGGCCTTGAATAATCGACTGCAGTGCCTGTTGCGCGACTACTCCCGTCACCCCCTCACGAAGGCGGCCGACGACCTGCAGGTAACGCGCCCCGAAATTGTCCGCCTGCGCCGGTGCAAGCGCCAGCGGCGCCAGCCATTCGTAATCGCCAAGAAGGTCGTCTATCGCCGGCGGCATCACGCCGACGATCGTCGCCGGGCGACCGTCGAACACCACCTCGTTTCCGACGACAGCCGTGCGGCCCTGGTAGCGCGACCTCCAGACGCGATCGCTGATCATCATGACGGGAGGCGCTCCTGGCATCCCGTCATCGCGCCCGTAGGCGCGGCCAGCCGACGGTGCCACCCCCGCCAACGCGAACACCCTGGGGCGACGTGAAAGCGCCGTCCATGCGTTCGGTGCCGGATTCGTCGCCTAGCGCGATGGAGCGCGGCCAGATCAGCGTGACGTCGTTGACGCGGCGCGATTGCGCCTGCCACGCCAGCGCCGCGCGAGCGGATGCGTTGGTTTTTTTGGTTCAGAGATGCAGTGCCCGGCGACGGTCATTCCGTGCCATCGCCGGACACGCACGATCTACTTCTGCGCTTGCGTCGATGGCGTGGTGCGGACTGTGGGGTACTTGATCCCGAGCTGGTCCAGATACGTCTTGTACTTCGTCGAGTCGTAATAGAACTTCCGCATCTCGGGCCGATAGCGGTCCATGATGGCCTTGTTCAAATGCACGGCCGGTTGATCCTGCGGCCGAATCAGCGGGGTGTACTGCTGATTCTTGGTCTGCACCTTCTCGTAGTATTCACGCGATTGTGCGAGCACGTCGGGACGCGTGATCAGATCGAGAAGCGTCATCGCCTGCACACGCGCACCGGCGACCGTGCCCTTGTGGGCGATTGGCGTGGCCATCGCAATCGCATTCGCCCAATTGTGGCCTGGCCCTGCCTGGAAGTTTGCCGGGAAGCTCAAAGACACGGTCGGCACCGTCCATGAAATGTCGCCGATATCGTCCGATCCGCCACCACGTTTGTCGTCGTCGGGCTGCGACTCGCGGCCGCGCACCTGATCGGCCAGCCGCGTCGTCAACCCGACTTCGGGTACGCCGAGCTCGCGCTGCGTGGCCTTGGCCAACTGCACGTCCGCGTCGCTCCACTGCGGCAGCCCGACCGCCGCTATATTGGCGTGCATCGTCTCCGCCAGTGTGCGATTCATGTGCGAAGGCCACGCCGACCCCAGCACTTTTGACGACCACTTGGTGTTGGTCATCAGACTCGCGCCTTCGGCCATCTTGTCGCCAACCTCCCACAGGTTCTTGATGCCGTCGTGGGTGGTTTCGCGGAAGTAGTACCAGACACTCGCATTGCGCGGCACCACATTGGGTTGATCCCCGCCGTTGGTAATGACGTAATGCGATCGCTGCTGCAATCGCAGATGTTCGCGGCGATAGTTCCACCCGGCGTTCATCAACTCCACGGCGTCGAGCGCGCTCCTCCCCCGCCACGGCGCGCCGGCGCTATGCGCGGTCTCGCCTTCGAAGGTGTACTCGACGGACACCAGTCCATTGCCGCTGCTGTCGCCCCATGTGGTGCTCAAATTCGAGCCGACGTGGTTGTAGAGGACGGCGTCAACATTCTTGAACAGGCCGGCGCGCACGTAATACGCCTTGGTGCCGAGCTGCTCCTCGGCCACTCCCGGCCAAATCATGATGGTGCCCGGCAGCTTCTCGCGTTCCATGACGCGTTTCACCGCAATCGCGGCAAGAATATTCAGCGGGGTTCCCGAGTTGTGACCTTCGCCGTGTCCCGGTGCACCGGGAACAATCTCGTCTCGGTAGGCAACACCTGGTTTTTGCGACGCCTGGGGGATACCGTCCACGTCCGAACCAAGCGCGATCACCGGGCGGCCGGACCCGTACCGTGCCACCCAGGCGGTGGGAATGCCTGCGATGTTGGTTTCGATCGTGAAACCGTTTTGCTGCAAGATGCCCGTCAGGTAGCGGGTCGTCTCGAACTCCTGGAAGCCGAGCTCCCCGAAGCTGAACACCGAGTCCACCATTTGCTGGCCGAGGTCGTACATCGACAGCACATCGGCGCTGACCGCATCTTTCAGTTTCATGACGCGGGCGTCCGCCTTGGCCACGGGCGTCGTCAACGCTGTTGGCTTCTCCGCCGCAACAGCTTCGCCGCGCTGCGCCTGCGGAAGAGCAATGGACACGGCAATGACGCCAGCAAGACCAGCGAACCACCAATTACGAGTCGACATCAATCCTCCTTGAAGACGGGTGCAGTATAGATCCACGGGGGGCAGAGCACACACCGAAGGCGCGGACATCCACCGAAGACACGGAACGACAAGAAACCGGCACCAAACGAGACAGAATAGACCTCCATGCAGCGATTGCTCTTCGTCACCGGATTCGTTGGGCTTGCTTTGACGATCGCTTCGGCCCAAGGCGACCCTGCCGCGCGGGCACGCAACCTGCACAAACAGGTGCCGCTGATCGACGGACACAACGATTACCCCTGGGCTCTCCTGGGCCTGGACCCGGGGCGCGACTTCGCAAAAGCCGACATCGCCGGTAGCGTGAAACAGCTGCACACGGACATTCCGCGACTGCGCCAGGGCGGTGTGGGCGGGCAGTTCTGGTCCGTTTACGTGCCGTCAACGATGCAGGGCAAGGAGGCGGTGCGAGCGACGATGGAGCAGATCGACATCGTGCATCGTATGACGCAGCGCTGGCCAGCGGTGTTTGGCGCCGCCCGTACCGCGGCCGACGTCGAGCGCGTGTTCAAGAACGGCAGAATCGCGTCGATGATCGGCATGGAAGGCGGTCATTCCATCGACAGCTCGCTGGCCACGCTCCGCATGATGCACGCGCTCGGCGCGGGATACATGACGCTGACGCACAGCTTGAACGTGCCTTGGGCGGACGCGGCCACCGACAAACCCATACTCGGGGGCTTGTCGGGGTTTGGCGAGGAAGTCGTCCACGAAATGAACTGGCTCGGGATGCTGGTTGACTTGAGTCACGTGTCTCCGGACACGATGGAAGACGCGATCCGCATCTCTGCGGCGCCCATCATTTTTTCGCACTCGTCGGCAAAGGCGCTCTGCAACGTCCCGAGGAATGTGCCCGATCACATTCTGCAGATGCTGCCGAAAAACGGGGGGGTCGTGATGATCACGTTCGTGCCCGGCTTCATCTCGCAGGCGGTCGCCGACTACGGGACGAAGTCGGCCGAGGCTCAACAGAGCTTCCGCGCCCAGTTCCCGAACAATGATGCGTATGTCGGTACGGCGACGGAGCGCTGGCGCGCGGACAACCCGGAGCCGCGTGCAACGCTGTCGCAGGTGGCGGATCACATTGATCATGTGCGAAAGCTCGCGGGCATCGATCACATCGGCCTTGGTGGCGACTTCGACGGCATCACGAGTCTCGTTGAGGGCCTGGAAGATGTCTCGAAGTATCCCGATCTGACCGCTGAATTGCTGCGCCGGGGCTACACCGATCAGGACATCAAGAAGATTCTCGGCCAGAATATTCTGCGCGTCATGCGCGGTGCGGAGCAGGTGTCCGCGGCACTCCGGAAGAAGCGCGGCCCGTCTACGGCAACGATCGCACAACTCGACAACGCCCGCTGATCGCGTCGCGTGCGTCTGTCAGTCAGCGCGCAGCGCCAGCATCGGATCCACGGTGGTCGCGCGCCACGCCGGGCCAATGCAGCCCAGTATGCCGGCGACCACGAAGGCGACGGCGACACCCCCTAGGGGCAACGGATCGGCCGGCGTCGTTTGATACAGGTAACTCTGAAGCACTCGCGCCATGGCGAACGAGGCGGCGATGCCGAGCACAAGACCCGCGCCGACCAGCGTCAACCCCTGCGCCAGCACCATGCCGAGCCCACTGTTCCGGCTCGCACCCAAGGCCATTCGCAGGCCGAATTCCTGCGTGAGTTGCGAGGTCCGGAGTGCGTTCGGCATGCTCGCGGAACCTGCGGGGCGATTGTGCAGAGCACCCGGCGGTCCCTCGGCACCGCGCTCCCCCCGGAGCGCGCTGGCGCAAGTAGAGACATGCGAAAGCCGCCGCGAAGGCGACGCTCGACCGTTGGCTCCGGTCCATCTGCACCAGCAAGATCCGCGAGTCCCGATTCGGCGCCGTGAATGGGCCAGGCCACCACGAGGGGTGCACCCGCACGATTCCTAACAGCGCCGTCGCGGCGGCAGGCACAGAATCGACACCCGCCCGCCACACCACGGCAACGGGCCCGACTGCGTCACAGGCGAGACCGCGTCGGCCTCGGCTAGGGAGGCATCGGCAGTGCAATGCTCAAC
>JACCSI010000610.1 GCA_013813075.1 Acidobacteriota bacterium
GGTCTGCAGTGCGGCTTCTGCACGCCGGGGATGATCATCACCGCCGTCCAGGTGCTCGAGCAGAACCCGCAAGCCACCCGCGAAGAGATTGCCTACGGGTTGAAAGGCAACCTCTGTCGCTGCACCGGGTACAGCCACATTATCGATGCGGTGGAACACGCGGCCGGTCGTCCTCCGGCGACAGGAGGTGCGCGATGAGCGCCACGCCGTATGTCGGGCGCCGGATGAAGCGCGTCGAGGACCCGCGGCTGATCACGGGCATTGCCAGCTACGTCGACGACCTTCGTCCGGCGGGGTTGCTGCATGCGGCATTTGTCCGCAGCCCGCACGCGCATGCGCGCGTCGGACGGATCAATGTCGACGCCGCGCGCAAGATGCCGGGCGTGGTCGGCGTCTTCATCGGCGCCGATGTCAATGCCAAGTGCGGCACGGTGCCGTGCACGTCGGATCTCCCCGGCCTGAAGGCCCCGGCGCACACCGTGCTGGCGAGCGATCGTGTGTATTTCGTCGGTCACGCAGTGGCCGTCGTCGTCGCGCGCGATCGTTACGCGGCGGTCGACGCGCTGGACCTCATCGACGTCGAATACGAGCCGCTTCCGGTCGTGACCGATCCCGAGCGCGCCCTGGAGCCAGGCTCGCCCCTGACCCATCCGCATCTGGGCGACAACATCGCGTTCAAGTGGTCATTGACGACCGGTGACGACAAGGAAATCGACCGGCTGTTCGAGCAAGCCGACCGCATCATCAAGCAGCGCATCGTTCATCAGCGCCTGACCCCCATGGCCATGGAGCCGCGCGGCGTCGTCGCGTCCTACAGCCGCGGCGACCAGGCACTCACGCTGTGGACCTCGACACAGATCCCGCATCTAATCAGGACGCTTCTGCCCGGGATGATCGGCGTGCCGGAGAACCGGATGCGTATCGTCGCCCCCGAAGTAGGTGGCGGGTTTGGGTCGAAGCTGAACGTCTACATCGAGGAGGCGCTGTGTTCGCATCTGTCGATGCGGCTCAATGCGCCGGTCAAGTGGATGGAGAGCCGCCGGGAAAACGCCGCGTCGACCATCCACGGCCGCGACCAGCTGGCCTCCTACGAGATCGCCGTGAAGAACGATGGCCGGCTGCTGGCCGTCAAGACCAAGTCGATTTCGGATCTGGGTTCGTACCTGCAACTGCTGACGCCGGCGATTCCGACGCTCACCGGCCTCATGCTCACCGGCTGTTACAAGTTCCAAGCCGTGCGGATGGACGTGACCGGGGTCTACACCAACAAGATGTCGACCGACGCCTATCGCGGGGCGGGGCGTCCGGAAGCGACCTACGCCATCGAACGCATGCTCGACGTGGTGTCCAACGAGCTCAAGGTCGACGCGATTCACCTGCGCGAGATGAATTTTCCGAAACCCAGCGAATTTCCCTTTCTCACGGCGTGCGGCCTGTATTACGACAGTGGTAACTACCAGGGCGCGCTGAAAGAGGCGAAAAAGCTGGTCAAGTGGAACGACCTGCTGAAGGAGCGCCGACGGGCGCGTGAGGCGGGCAAGTTGTTTGGCGTCGGGGTGTCGACCTACGTCGAAATCTGCGCGCTCGGCCCGTCCAAGGCGATGGCCGCGGGCGGCTGGGAGTGGGGTTGTGTCCGTATCGAGTTCTCGGCGAAGGTGACGGTGATCACCGGCTCGACCCCGCACGGGCAAGGCCAGGAAACCAGCTTCGCGCAGCTGGTCGGCGACAAGCTCGGCGTGCCGATGGAGGACATCGTCGTGCTGCGTGGCGACACTAACGTGGCGCCGTACGGCCGCGACACCTACGGCAGTCGCACCACCGTTCTTGGCGGCACCGCCATCCTGATGTGCGTCGACAAGCTGGTGGCGAAGGCCAGGCTGCTGGCTGGCCACATCCTCGAAACGGCGCCTGACAAACTGACTTTCGAGAACGGCCGGTTTTCGATTGGGGACAAGTCGCTCGGCTGGCCTGAGCTCGCCGCCCAGTCGTATGTCGCCAAAAACATCCCGCCGGGATT
>JACCSI010000643.1 GCA_013813075.1 Acidobacteriota bacterium
CGCTCACGAAAGGGGTGCCGCAACGCGACTGCTACGTCAACGTGTTGCGTGATGCCATGGCTGTCGATTCGCTCGACTCGTGTGGTGTCTACTTCGGGACCACCGGGGGCCAGGTGTACGCCTCGGCGGATGCAGGAGACACGTGGGCACCGATCGTCCGGGACCTGCCACCGGTCTTGTCGGTAGAGGTGCAAACGCTTTCATGATTAGAGTCGTACTGCCCGAACACTTGCGCACACTGGCGCGCGTCGAGTATGAAGTGGTGTTGCCGATCGAGGGCGCCGCCACGCTGCGCTCCCTGCTCGATGCGCTCGAAGCCGCGTATCCGATGCTGCAGGGCACAATCCGCGATCACCTCACAGACCAGCGCCGCCCATTTCTGCGGTTCTTTGCCTGCGAGGAAGATCTCTCGCACGACTCGCCTGACACACCGCTTCCGGACGCCGTGCAGAACGGCGACGAGCCGTTTCTCGTGGTGGGCGCCATGGCCGGCGGATAGCCGGGCCCTCAGGCCGGCTACGACGCCTTCTTCGTCTCGATCGCCTTCTTGATCAACGCCACCGTGCGATCCGCTCGCGCGTCGACGATGGCCTTGGCCCATTCGAGTGCCTTGCTCCTGTCCGCCAGCGACACCCCGTTGATGGTCGCTTTGCCGGCCTTGACCCGTTCGTCATAGCGAATCGACTTGGGATCCGTCAGCATCATGTTGAGCGTGATGCCGGGGCTGTCGTGCAGGCCATCGTCGGGCATGCCTTCCGTGGTGACGCCCAGCTGACGCAACACGTTCGGCGTGCCGGGAGGCGCGGTGTAGTACTCGGGAATCGTCGCGACGAACGCCGTGCCGTTCCACTGCGCGGTGAGCTTCTCGGCCACCACCGCCTGGCCTTTTTGATTGCCGCCGCTGTCGCCGATAAAAATGATGTTCTTGAAGCCGTGCTGCTTCAGGCTGGCCGCGATGTCGGTCAGCAGCGCCTGGAACGTTTCCTCGCGCATGCTGATCGTGCCCGGACTGATCATGTGGCCGCTCTGCGGCTCGATGCGTCCCTCCGGCACCAGCTTGACGATGGGTGCGCACAGGGCGTTACCGAGCTTACGGGCGATGACGTCGCAATTGGTTCGCAGCACGTAGTTGTGCTTGCCGGTAACGAGCCACGGACCATTTGGCTCCATCCCGCCGGTTGAAATAATGGCCGTCGTCTTACCGGCCTTGAGCGCGTCGCGCACATCCATCCAGGTCATTTCCTCAATCCACACCGTCGTCGCAGCGGGCAGAGGATTCGGCGTATCGACGCAGTTGTAGGGATTGGCGGCGCAGTCACCGCCGCCCATGGAGCGGGGGTCCTGCGCCGGACCCGCCTGCTGCGGCGCTTGGGCGGAAAAGGCCGTCGACAGCACGATCAGGGTTCCGAACGCGGCGAGTAGGTGGTTCATCGTGGCCTCCGCTTGACCGGCGGGGCTCGAGCCCGCGCCCTCCTGAGGTGTTAACGACTTGAACTCGCAGCTATCGGCGCTGATAGCTGCGAGCTGATCGACACGGGCCGTTTTATTGTCCGGGCAGGCGAGTGGGCGGCGGCGGCGCGGGCAGCGTGCCCTTGTTGGCGATCGCCTTCTTGATTGCGTCGGCGGTGTATTGCGCGCGGAACTCCACCACCTTTGTCGCAAGCTCCGTGGCCTTGGCGCGATTGGAGAGATCGACACCGTTGATCGTCGCTTTGCCGGCCTTGACGCGCTCGTCGTAACGCACCGACTTGGGGTCGGCGATGAACATATTCAGGGTAATGATCGGGTCGTCGTGGAGGCCGTCGCTCTTGCCTTCCGTGATGCCTTGTTTCTGCATGTGTTCGGACACCACCCCGTAGGTGTAATACTCCTGCACGTGTGCGACGACGGCGTCGCCGTTGAAACGTTTATTCAGTTCTTCGGCGACCGCGCGCTGGCCGCCCTGATTACCGCCGCTGTCGCCGATGAAGATGATGTTTTTGAAGCCGTGCATCTTCAGGCTATGGGCCACGTCGGTCAACACCGCACGGAAGGTGTCTTCGCGCAGGCTGATCGTGCCCGGGCTCAACATGTGGCCCGACGGTGGCTCGATGCTCCCCTCGGGGACATACTCGATGTTCGGCGCGCACAGGGCGTTGCCGAGCTTGCGAGCCACGGCTTCGCAATTGGCGCGGTTCACGTAGTTGTGCTTGCCGGTGACCAGCCAGGGGCCATTGGGTTCAATGCCGCCGGTCGTGATGATCGCCGTCGTCTTGCCTTCCGCGAGCGCATCGCGCACGTCCATCCACGTCATCTCTTCGATGAACACCGAGGGATTGTTCGGGAGCGGATTTGGTGTGTCCTTGCAGTTGTAGGGATTGGCGCTGCAGTCGCCGCCACCCATGGTGCGCGGATCGCGCTCGCGCTGTGGAGGCCGCTCGGCCTGGGCGGCGCCGGGAGTGCCGCCAGCAGGCGGTTGCGCGGGTTGGGCATAGGCGACTGCAGTCGAGAGAAGCAGCACCGTTGTGAATGTGATGGTCTTGGTCATCGTTTTGCCTTTGCGTATTGACGTCTTGCCTCGGCGCGGCGCGAGCCTGCGCCCCTACTTTTTCTTCACCGCAAACGAGCCATCTTCGAGCCGCTCGCGGAATGAACCGTGGCAGCTCGCGCACTGCTGGCCGAGCGTCGTGTTATGGGTTTTGGCGTCGTTCCAGTTGCCGGCTGCGGCCGCCTTGTCGATGCCGTCGACGGCGGCGCGCGCCACTTGTGCGACCTTCACCGCTTCTGCCACGCCTCGCTTGGCCCAGAAGGCTTCGGTTTCCTGAAACGCCTTCGCGAGAATCGCCGTATTGGTCTTCACCAACTCCGCGTTCGACGCGTCGACACCTTTGCGCAGGGCGCCGTTGGCGCCACCGACCGCCTTCATCGCCTTGTCGAGCACCACTTCTTCCGGCGACATCGGCGGCGGAATAAACCTCGCCAGGTCGTTGAAGTCAGCTCTCACAACCGATGTGGCAAAGATGACGGCGCGACCCGAGTGCTGCGCCAGGATCGCTGCGGGCAATCCGGCCGCACTCGCCTTGGCGACCTTGGCGATCTCGGCCGCGTCAGACTTGACGACCTCGCCGATCACGGTGACGTAGGTGTTGGCCTCGAGCGGCTCGTGAAGGCGCGGTGCGAGGACAATGACTTCCTGACCGGTGCTCTTCGACTTGTCCTGATCCAGCGTAAAAGCCGTGGGCGAGAGCAATTTTTCCACCGTCGCATACACGGTGACGTATTGGCCGTAGTACGTCTCGGGCTTGGCAGCGATACTGCTTGCCGCCGCGGGAATGGCGGCGCGCCGGGCCGGAGCGGCGGGTGCAGCTGCGGCGGCAGGGGACGCATTGCCGGGACCACCTGCTGATTGATTGGAGGGGGGTTGCGCTGGAGGCGGCGGCTGCTGTGCCGTCACCGCGACAATCCAGATGGTCATCGCAGCGCACAATGCCAGCCCGCCGAAATGGTGTTGGACGTTCATGGCACGCATTGTATGAGAAGGCGGCTCCAAGCGGGCAGACGGCCTTCGCCGGCCACGAAAACTTGTCTGCAATTGTCATTGTGCGTCTTACTTCGTCTCAAA
>JACCSI010000655.1 GCA_013813075.1 Acidobacteriota bacterium
CGGGCGTGCCAATGGCGAGTGCGTCGAGGACCGAACATCCGAGCCGAAACAATCGTTCGTCCGCGTCGGCATCGGCCGCGCACGCATCGATCAACTCCGCAAAGTAATGGCTATACGCGAGGCTCTCAGGATTGGCCGCCGCTAGCGGAGTGCGCACCGTCTCGGCGTAATTCAGATTGACCAGTTCGCGTCGCTCGGACTCAAAGTACGCCAGGCGCACCTCGGTGAGTGGTTCGAGTGCGCCATTGAATCGCGATCGGGGCCGCCGGGCGTGCGGCGCCACACCACGCTTTTTGCCGCGATCGCGTGTCAAAAACACGACGATGCGATCGGCCTCCGCGAGCTTGTAAGTCCGAAGCACGAGGGCCTCTGCGGTGTAAAGGGGCATTACGCGCCCTAATTGTACCGTGCTTACTGGCATTCCTCGTGCCTATCGGCGCTCATCCGCAGAAACCACGGCTCAGGGCGTGAGATAGCGGATGAAGATCGTCGCGAAGCCGAGGAACGAGGCGAAGCCGACGACGTCGGTGAACATGGTGATGAACACTGAGGACGCGAGCGCGGGGTCGATCTTGAGCGCTTTCAAGCCCAGCGGCACGAGGGTGCCCGCGACCGTGGCCACGAGCATGTTACACACCATCGCCATCGCCAGAATCAGACCAAGCATCGGATCCTGCTTGGTAGCCCAGGCGACGCCGGCCGCCGCAACGCCAAGCGTCAGACCGCTGCCTAGACCGATGAGGGTCTCTTTCAACAATGCCTTGCGGGCGTTGCCCCACGACAATTCGCCGAGCGCAAGCCCGCGCACGATCACGGTCAGCGTCTGCATGGCGGCGTTGCCGCCCATGCCCGCGACCACCGGCATGAACACCGCCAGCGCCGTGACCCGGCTGATGGTGTCTTCAAAGAGCGCGACGACCGAGGCCGCGACAAAGGCCGTCCCCAGGTTGACGCCCAGCCACGGCAGGCGTTTGCGCAATGCTTCGAACGGGGGCGTGCCGATGCGCTCATCGCCGGAGACACCGGCCAGTCGATACAGGTCCTCGGTGGCTTCGTCCTTGATGACGTCGATGACATCGTCCACCGTGATGACGCCGACAAGCTTGTTCTCCTCGTCCACGACCGGCACGGCCAGCAGGTTGTACGATGCGACCTGCCGCGCAACCTCTTCCTGGTCGGTGTCGACGCGGGCGCTGATCAGCGCGGGAGTCATGATGCGCTTGAGCGGTGTCTCGGGTGACACCAGGAGCAATCGGCGCAACGATGTGACGCCGACCAGATGGTTGCGCGCATCAACGACGTAGAGATAGAACACCATTTCCACGTCGCGCGAATTCTGCAACGCCGTGATGGACTCCCCGACCGTCAGGTCTTCGTTGAGGGCGAAGACACTGGGGTTCATGATGCGGCCGGCGGTCTGCTCGCCGTACTCCAACAGGCTTTCGACCTGGCCCGATTCGCGCCGCCGCATCATCTCCAGCACTTCGCGGGAGAGCTCCTCCGGCAGGTAGTCGATGAGCGCTGCGGCGTCGTCGGAGGGAAGCTCCTGCAACTGCCGCGCGATTTCTTCGGCCGAGCGCGTTGCGAGCAACAAGGCGCCCGGTTCGGGGCCCATTTCGCTGACCGTTTCCATCGCCAGACGCGGATTGCGTTCGACCAGGATGCTGAAGACAGCCTGGCGTTCGGTGTCGAGGAGGGAACCGAAAATTTGCGCGAGGTCTGCGGGATGCTGCTTCTGCAGCAGGTTCAGAAGATTGGCCGTCGCACCAATGCGCAGCAGCCGTTTGACCGAATCCAGAACGACGTCAATTCTGCGCGGTGCGGCCATCCCATTACCTTCGATCTCTGGCCGGTCCGAGTGACTCGTTATCGATTGCGCCGGCGGGGCATCCCGCCGTCACCCCGGTCCGGTCGCGGTGGTGCGCGTTCGACAACGATCGCCTGAGACCGGGTACTTGCCGTGTACAACCGAGGAAATGTAGCACGGAACTTCTGTCATCGATGCCGACGTTTCGCCTGCGGCAGGCCCAGTTGGTCGAGCATGCGCTCGTCCTCGCGCCAGTCGGCGCGTACCTTCACATGGAGATCGAGATACACGCGCGCGTCGAAGAATCGCTCCAGTTCATGGCGCGCCGCGGTGCCGATCGCTTTGATCATGGTGCCGGCCCGCCCGACGATGATCGGCTTCTGCGACTGGCGCTCGACCACGATGGTGCAGTACAGCCGCAGCAGCCCCTTCTCGTCTGGTTCTTCGAACCGGTCGACGATGACCGCGGACGCGAACGGTAGCTCGGCACGGGTGTGTTGCAGGACTTGTTCGCGCACGAGCTCGGCAACGAAGAACCGCTCGGGTTGATCGGTCAGGTAGTCTTCGTCGTAGATCGGCTCCCCTTCGGGCAAATGCGACAGGAGGACACTTTCGAGAAGCGCGATGTTGTCACCCGTCAGGGCGGCGACCGGGATGATGTCGGCGAAACCGACGTCTTGGTTGTAGCGTTCAATGACAGGCAGCAGCTGCGGTTTTTGCAGCAGGTCGATTTTGTTGATCGCGAGTATTTTCGGCTTGCGGACCCTCTTCAGGATGTCCATCAAGTATCGGTCGCCGCCGCCGGTCGGCTCGCTGGCATCGACAACGGCGGCGACCAGGTCCACCTCCCGGAGCGCCTCGAGCGCGGCGTCCACCATGCGCACGTTGAGCCGGTGCATCGGCCGATGCACGCCAGGGGTATCCACGAACACCACCTGGCCTTCGGGATAGTTGCGCACGGCGGTGATCCGATTGCGTGTGGTCTGCGGCTTGTCGGAGACGATTGCGACTTTTTGACCAACGAGTTTATTCAAGAGCGTTGATTTGCCGGCATTGGGCCGGCCGATGAGCGCGACAAAGCCGCTCTTCATCAGGCCTCCGTCGCCGCCGGCTGCTCCATGAGACGCCGCACCCGTACCCGAGTGATACGGCGCCGTTCGGCTTCGAGCACCTCGATGGCGAGGCCATCGAGCTCGAAGCTTTCGCCGGCGGCGGGCACCCGGCCGACATGGGACAGCAAATAGCCACCAACGGTCTCGTAGCCCGCGCCTTCGACGGAGACGCGCAAGCGTTCCTCGATCTCCCGGACGTGAGTGCGGCCGTTGAAGACGTAGCTGCCATCCTGCTCTTCGATGACCGCCTCGACTTCGGTATCGTATTCGTCGCGAATCTCACCGACGATCTCTTCGAGCAAATCCTCGATGGTGACGAGCCCCGCCGTGCCCCCATACTCATCGACCACCAGTGCCGCCTGGACCCGCTGGCGTTGGAACTCCTTCAACAACGCAGGCACGCGCTTGGTTTCTGGAACGAAGTGGGCTGGCCGTATCAGCGGCGTAATGGGCTGAGACAGGTCTGTCGGTTCGACCAGGATCAGATCCTTGATCGAGATGACCCCCGAGATGTTGTCGAGCGTCTCGGTATACACCGGCACGCGCGAGTACTGCTGCTCGCGCACCAGTGCCCGCAGGTCCCCGATCGTGGCGTGCGCCTCGATGGCGACGATATCGGGCCGCGGCGTCATGACCTCGCGCACCATCGTCTCGCGGAACTCGACCAGCGACCGCAACAGCTCGCGCGCCTGGCCTTCCTGCAGTTGCTGGTGTTGCTCGTCAGTCTGTGACGCCGCCGCCGGCGGCGCCTCAGGCCCACCCGCCCAATCGATGGGTTCGGCCTGATGCGGGTTGGCCACCAACCGGTCGCGCCGGGGGAACGCCAGCCGGCGCAGCAGCCCCGTCATCGGCCGCAACAGACGCGTGGCAGCATCAAACGACGGCAGCAGCAACTCCAGGACGCGTTCCGGATCCCGGCGGCAGATCGCGAGCGGAATGATGTGCTCGCAGACCAGCACGAACGCGGCGCTGCTGACAATCAGCAGCGGCAACCCGCGGCCGGCGTCGACACCGGTCACGCGCGCAATCAAGGTCGTCGCCGTCACGGTGATGAGTGCGAGGAGAACGCGCGCCGGAATGAACAGGCGCAGGGGCTCGTCGAGATACAGCCCGAGGGCATCGTCGCGGCCACCGCGCTCGGCCATGATGCGCAGCGACAGACGCATCAGTGCGCTGAAAGCGGTGATGACCGTGCTGATGTACACGGCCACGAAGCCGAGCAGAAACAGCAGAAGCGGTGTCATCGTGAAGATCTTGAAAGCAGCCCCCGGGGAAGGCCTGCTTTCTTGCGAAGTCGCGCTTCGGCACGGGCCATCTCGCCGGCGTCGCGCTCGTGATCGTAGCCCAGCAAATGGAGCAACCCGTGCAGTGCCAGCACCCTGAGCTCCGTCGCCACCGAATGCCGCGCGTCGTCTGCCTGCCGGTGGGCCACGCCCGTTGCGATCACGATATCGCCAAGATATCCGACCTCCGTCCCCAACGCAGGGGCAGTTTTCACGGTCCGGCGCGGCACCCGTTCAGCACTGCCGCCTCCGCTCTTGCCACGGTCTCGGGCCCGACCTCCATCCTCGGTCGGAAACGACAGCACGTCAGTCGCGTAGTCCTTGCCGCGAAACGAGCGATTGAGCGTGCGCATGCGGCTGTCGCTGACCAGCGCAACGGTGACTTCACCGCGTGCCGTTGAGGGCGCAGCCTTCATCAGCCACGCACCCAGGCCGCGCGTGGCAAGGGTCGCGCCATCGGGAGCGGTGACGGTGACAGCTAGCCGCCCGCGGCTCGATCGCGGGCGTGACGCTGAAGTGGGCATATGTGTCTATGCGGGGCGACGGGTGCCGTGAGCCCCGCCGCCATACGACTCGTAGGCCTTGACGATGGCCTGTACGAGCTTGTGCCGCACCACGTCCCGTTCGTCGAAATAGACGAACTCAATCCCCTCGACCTTGCCGACGACGTGCATCGCCTCGACTAGACCCGAGGGGCGTCCAGAGGGCAAATCGATTTGTGTGATATCGCCCGTGACGACAGCCTTCGAGCCGAAGCCCAGGCGCGTCAGGAACATCTTCATCTGCTCAGCCGTGGTGTTCTGCGCTTCGTCGAGAATGACGAAGGCGTCGTTCAAGGTGCGGCCGCGCATGAACGCGATCGGCGCTACTTCGATAGTGCCACGCTCGAGAAGCCGCTCGGCCTTCTCGAGGTCCAGCATGTCGTAGAGCGCATCGTAAAGCGGACGCAGATACGGGTTGACCTTTTCCTGGAGATCGCCGGGCAGGAAGCCAAGCTTCTCGCCCGCTTCGACCGCGGGACGCGCGAGAATGATACGGCTGACCTTCTTGGACAGGAGGTAGTTGACCGCCTGGGCCATGGCAAGATAGGTCTTGCCCGTACCCGCGGGACCGATACCAAACACGATGTCGTGTTCTTCAATCGCGTCGAGGTAACGGCGCTGGTTGGCCGACTTGGCCGTGATGCGCCGTTTGCCGGCCTGGCGGAACTGCCCGCCTTTGAGGAAATGATCGCGGAGGTCTACGTTGGGGTCCTCGGCGACCAGCTGCGTCGCCGTCTTCACGTCGCGAACGGAAATGCCATGGCCCTCCGTAATCAGCGTCGCCAGCTGTGACACGACGCTCGCTACGCGGGCGGTGTCGTCAGGCTGCCCTTCGACGATCAGTTCGTTGCCCTGCGTCCGGACGCGGACGTTGAGCACCGTTTCCAGATTGCGGAGGTTATCGTCGTAGGCGCCGACGAGTGTTTCAAGAGCGGCTTCGGGAACCGCAATCTTGCGGATCTGGGCGGCTGGAATTCTCGTATCTCCTTGTGTTTCAGCTACTTACCAGTGTGGATGCTAGCAAACGCGTCGTCACCCGTCAAGTCAGCGTCTTGATGCGCAGTTCGCGCAGTTGCCGCGGATCCACCTTTGAGGGCGCGTCGGCCATCAGATCAACCGCGGCGGTCGTCTTGGGAAATGGAATCACCTCGCGAATCGAAGACTCGCCGGCAAGGAGCGCGCAAATGCGATCCAGACCTAGCGCGAGTCCCCCGTGCGGCGGCGTCCCGTATTCGAGGGCCTCGAGAAAGAACCCAAACCGGTCTTTCGCCTCGTCGTCGGTCATGCCCAACAAGCGAAATACCTGCGCTTGCGTCTCTCGATCGTGGATACGAATGCTCCCGCCGCCGAGCTCCCACCCGTTGAGGATGACATCGTAGGCCTGCGCCTGGACCTTACCCGGATCGGACGCCATCATGTGACGATCTTCTTCACGGGGCGCTGTGAAGGGATGATTGACCGAGTCCCAGCGCTTTTCCTCCGCGTTCCAGTCGAACAAGGGGAAGTCGGTCACCCAGAGCAGCTCCCATCGGCCTTCCGGAATCAGGTTCATTTTTTTCGCGACCGCCAGCCGCAGCTGGCCCAGCACCTGCGACGTCGCGACCCGCGCGCCAGAGGCGAGCACCAGCAGATCATCGCGCTCAGCGGATGAGGTGCCGAGCACCTGCCGGATCCCCTCTTCCCCAATTGCCTTGGCGGACGACTGGACGCCATCCAGCGTGTGCCTGGCCCAAACCAGCCCCGCCGCGCCCAGCTGTTTGGCCTGCTCGACCAGTTCGTCGACCTCGCGCCGCGAGAACTTCGCCGCGCCTGGGATGACAAAGCCGCGAACGGTGCCGCCGTGTTCGACGGCTTCGCGGAAGATGCCAAAAGGCGACGTCGCGAACAGCGGCCCGAAATCCTGAATCTCCAGACCAAACCGGAGGTCCGGCTTATCGGCGCCGTATCTGGCCATCGCTTCGGCGTACGGCATACGCCGGAACGGCCGAGAAATCTCTACCCCGATGGCGGTGAAGGCCGTGGCGAGGGCCCCTTCGACGACGTCGTATACGAGGTCCGGCGTGGCAAATGACATCTCGAGGTCAACCTGAGTGAACTCGAGTTGCCGGTCGGCACGCTGATCCTCGTCGCGAAAACAGCGCGCGAACTGCACGTAACGGTCCATCCCGGAGATCATCAGAATCTGTTTGAAGATCTGCGGCGACTGCGGCAAGGCGAAGAAC
>JACCSI010000656.1 GCA_013813075.1 Acidobacteriota bacterium
CCGCAAAGTCCAGCGCATCGCCTGCGACGCGCGACCACAGCCATGTCGCTTGGTCGGGTTGCGCGAGAATGGCGAAGCCGTTGCCTATGCTACGAGCGCCATAAGAGCGGAGGACAGTAACTGTCGAGTCGTCGGGCATTATTCCGACGAGCCGCGCGACGCTGCGTGGCGCCGCGAGCTCGGCAAGACCCAGCGCGATACTTAACCAGCCCAGCCCCGCGGCCAGCTTCTCGCTCGAGCGGTCTTCGTAGGCTGCAAGGCGATCCATAGGCACTCCCCTCCCCAGAAATACACAGACAAGCCGGACCCAGACGGACGGTAAGAATCGCATCCACCGAGAGTCCCGGCCACATTCCATTAGCCAGACGGAAAGACAGCACGGTGCGTCGTGACGTGCGTTCGTGGATGCCGTTTCCGCGGCTGGCTCGTGCAAGGACTGCACCGACCGAAGTATCTAATCCGCGACCTCTGCACAGGAGCCGCTGCGTTTGTATTAGAGTGTCGCGCATGCTATCGCAGCGCACCTCATGTCGGGTTCTGCCGGCCCTGCTGCTCGTCTCCGGTCTTTTCACGTGGATTGGCCCCGCCGTGTCGGGTCAGGCCCGTCCGTCCGCGATGCCGGGCGCAGCCAGTGGTGACTGGGTCCACTATGCATCGGACATCAGGGGCACTCGCTACATGCCGCTTGATCAGATTAATGGCACCAATTTCAGCAAGCTGGAGGTCGTTTGGCGCTTCAGCACCGCTAACCTCGGGCCGCGGCCGGAATTCAATTTACAGGGCACGCCGCTGATGGTGGGCGGCACGCTCTACGCGACCGGCGGGGGTGGTAACCGCCGCGCGATCGTCGCGCTCGACGCCAGGACGGGAGAGCTGCTGTGGAAGCACGGCCTTGACGAAGGTGGGCGCGCCGATGCGGCGCCCCGCAAGCTGTCCGGTCGCGGCCTGTCGTACTGGACAGATGGTCGTGGTGAGGAGCGCATCGTCTACGTCAGCGTCGGGTATCGCCTGGTGGCGTTGAACGCCAAAACGGGGCAGCCGATTTCGAGCTTCGGCAAGGACGGCGTCGTCGATTTGAAGGTGGGCGTGATGACGCACGCCAGCGGCAAACCGGAGCAGATCGATCTCGAGAAGGGCGAGATTGGCCTTCATGCCACGCCAACTATCGTCGGCGACATCGTGATTGTCGGGTCGGCATTTTCAGAGGGCTTAAATTACCCGCGAAGGTCCAACAGCCGCGGCCTGGTGCGTGCCTTCGACGTGCGGACCGGCAAGCAGTTGTGGAAATTCGACCCGTTTCCGCAGCCCGGCGAGCTGGGTTACGACACGTGGGAGGCCAACTCGCTCACCTACGTCGGCAATATGGGCGCATGGGCGCAGATCACTGCCGACGACGAGGCTGGGCTCGTGTATCTGCCGATTGAGTCACCGACCCAGGACATTTACGGTGGCAACCGTCCAGGCGCGAATCTCTTTGGCGAGAGCCTGGTCGCGGTGGACCTGAAGACTGGTCGCCGCAAGTGGCACTTCCAGTTCACGCACCACCCCATCTGGGATTTCGACATCTCGTCAGCGCCGATTGTCGCCGACATCGTCGTCGACGGCAAAGCCGTCAAGGCCGTGGCGGTGCCGACCAAACAGAGCATGCTCTACGTCTTTGATCGCATCTCCGGACGACCGGTCTGGCCAATCGTCGAGAGGCCCGTCCCGCAGAGTTCCGTACCGGGTGAGAAGACGTCGCCGACGCAGCCGTTTCCGACCAAGCCGCCCGCCTACGCTCGTAACTTCCTGGCGAAGAGCGACGTCATCGACTTCACGCCCGAGTTGCACGCCGAAGCGCTCAAGGTGCTGCAGAACTACAAGTGGGAAGAAACATTGTTCTCGCCGCCGGTGGTCGGAGACGTCAAGGGCATCCTCGGCGCCGTGCAGATCGGCAACACTCTGGGCGGCACCAACTGGCCAGGCGGTGGCTACGATCCCGAATCGCGCACCGTGTTCGTGATGGCGAGCAATGCCGGCGTGTCGTCGTATTCGGTGATGAATCGTCCTGACCTCGGCGACGGGCAATACGTGTCGGGCGTCGCCGGCCGGCAGGGCGGCAGCGCTCTCAACGTGCAGAACCTGCCGCTGGTGAAGCCGCCATACGGCGTGTTGGCGGCGATTGATCTCGATAAGGGGGAGCTGAAGTGGCAAGTGCCGCACGGCGAGACGCCCGACAACGTGCGCAATCACCCGGCCCTGAAGGGCTTGACGATTCCGCGTACTGGCCAGAACGGCAGCCAGGGGCTGCTCGTCACGCGGACGCTGGTGGTAATTGGCGATCGGCAGGTCACCGCGCCCCCAGACCGCGCGCGCGGTGCCATGCTCCGGGCCTACGACAAGCAGACGGGGGCGCAGCTGGGCGAGCTGCTGATGCCGGCAGGACAAACTGGTTCGCCGATGACGTACATGGTCGCGGACCGTCAGTTCATCGTTGTGGCCGTGGGTGGCCCGGGTGCGCAGGCCGAATACCTGGCGTTTGCGCTGCCCGAAGTCGCAGCGAAACCATCCACGGATCGTTGACGACGTAGTCCACCGGGCTTGCGCCCGCGTCCACGAGCGCCGGTGCGGTGGCATACCCCGCTGTCTGCAGGCTGCCCGCTGCGTCGGCGACCTCGCCTGCGGTTGGCAGCACCAGTTC
>JACCSI010000660.1 GCA_013813075.1 Acidobacteriota bacterium
GAGCTCAGTTGCACTCGGGCCGCCGTCAATCTGGCACTCCAGCGTCTCCGGCACGCCAGGCGCCCCACGCCCCCCGGGCGACCGCCGAAACCCGTATACTGGCAAAAGCCGAGCGCCCCGGCCGAAACCCTATGTCCCGTGTAGCCTTGGCACGTCTCGCGGCGTGGTGCGTGGTACTCGCGTCGCTGATCGCTCACCCGCTGGCGCAAGCCGTGGAGCGCGTGGCCTACGTCACGGTGGTCGACAGCGCCACCGAGCGGCCCGTCACTGGCGTCACCGCGGGCCAGATCATCATCCGCGAGGACGGTAATCGCCGCGAAGTCCTCAGCGTGTCACCGGCCACCTCGGACATGACGGTGGCCGTGATCATCGACAACAGTCAGGCCGCGTCGCCCACGATCACCGATCTTCGCAAGGCGCTGGCGACCTTCCTGGACACCATTCAGGGGCTCGGCCCGGTCGGACTGTTCAGTGTCGCCGACCGGCCAACCATTCTGCGGGAGTACACCACGTCTCAGAAAGAACTGCAGGACGCGGCCGGCCGGGTATTTCATGTCCCCAGTAGCGGCGCGACCCTGCTCGACACCATCGCCGACGTCGCCAAAGGCATTGGTCGTCGCACTTCTGATCGCGCGGCAATCGTCGTCGTCACCGGCGAGAACACCGATTTCAGCACCTTGCAGTATCGCGACGTGCTGGAGACGCTTCGCGACAGCGGCGCCATGTTATACGTCACGGTTCTGGTGAACCCGAACGGATCGATGTCCACCGACGAGGCGCGCAATCGCGCCACCGTGCTCGACCGCGGACCGCGTGAATCTGGCGGCACTCGGACGGATGTGTTGACCAGCATGTCCTTCGAGGCGCGGCTCAAAGCGCTGGGACAGATGTTGACGTCACAGTATCGGGTGACCTATGCCCAACCGCAGTCGCTGATCCCTCCGGAGAAGTTCGAGGCCTTGTCGGCCAAGCCGGGACTCGAGGTGCGGGGCGCACCGGCCCGCGGGCAGGGGAAGAAGTGACCGCGCATGCCAGGGCTCCGCTGCGCATGGCCGCACTGGTCGCGCTGACCACGGTGCTGGTGTCGGTGCAGGCGGCGGCGCCGCAAAGCGAGCAGCCAGAGCCGTTTCGCGCGACTGTCGACATCGTGTCGCTCAACGTCACCGTCGTCGACAACCAGAATCGCTACATCACCGACGTCAACGAACAGGAATTCTCAGTGTTCGAAGACGGCGCGCGTCAGGACTTGACGTTTTTCAGCAAGACCAGCCTGCCGATTGCGCTCTCGCTGCTGATTGATACGAGCGCCAGCATGGAGAACCGTATTGCGATTGCACAGGAAGCGGCAGTCGGCTTCGCGCGAAAGCTGCGCAGCCAGGATTTTGCGCAAGTCGTAGGCTTCGACAGTCGCGTTGAGATTCTGCAGGGCTTTACCAGCAACATCGCTGACCTCGAACGGGCGATTCGTTCGACCGACCCTGGCGGATCGACCTCGCTCCACAACGCGCTGTATATCTCGCTCAAGGAGCTCGCCAAGGTGAAAGCCAAGAATGCCGGAGAGGTCCGGCGTCAGGCGATTGTCGTGCTGAGCGACGGCGAAGACACCTCCAGCCTGGTCAGCTACGAAGAAGTGCTCGAGCTCGCCAAGCGATCCGAGACCGCCATCTATACCATTGCCCTGCAGCCCAAGGACGCGCCGTTGACCAAAGGCTTTCGCGAGGCGGAGTTCGTGCTGCGGCAGTTCGCGCAGGAAACAGGTGGCCGATCGTTCTTCCCGGCGCGGCTCGAAGATTTGAAAGACGTCTACGGCCAAATCTCCGACGAGCTGTCGAGTCAATACACGATGGGCTATGCGTCGAGCAACGGGCGCCGTGACGGCAACTGGCGCCGCATTCTCGTGCAGGTCGCGCGCCCCAGCATCCTGGCGCGTACCAAGCGCGGATATTACGCGCCCGTGACGCGCTGACACCTTGTACGCCCTGCCTTTCGCTTTTTACATTCTCTCGCTAATCGCCTACTCGATTCATTTCGGCCGGCGCACACCCTCGTTTGGGCGCGCCGCAACGACGCTACTGGTGGCCGGGGCGCTGGCCCACACGTTCGTCATCGGAATGCAGACGATGGAAGCGGGACACGTGCCGTTCGCAGGCACGACGCAGGCGATCTCCACGTTCGTGTGGCTGCTGGCGCTTGCCTATCTCTATACGGAGGTGACGACGGAAGAGCGTGGGCTTGGCGTTTTCGTCATGGCCATCATCGTCGCCTTGCAGGTGTTGCCCGCGGTGCAGGGCCCCGGGGTCGAACCGCGGTCGCCGGTGCTCGAGCATCCATTGTTCTGGACCCACGTCGCGGCGCTGCTCGGAGCGTACGCGAGCTTTGGTCTCGCCGCGGTCATCGGCATTACCTACGTGCTGCAATTCAAGGAGATCAAAGCCAAACACCTGGTGTTCTTTTTCAACCGCCTGCCGTCGCTTCAAGTCCTCGACGTCATGAATTCGCGAGCGGTGTTCATCGGCTGGGCGTTGCTGACCGTCGGCTTGTGCGCCGGTGCGCTGTGGGTGACCGATGCACTGGCGATCGCACCGGCAGACCCCCGCGTGCGCGCGATGTCGTTTGGCGATCCGAAAATCTTCGTCGCCCTCGTCACCTGGGCGGTCTACACCTTCCAGCTCGTGGCACGGCGGCTGATTGGCTGGCGCGGACGTCGATCGGCGTATCTGTCCGCCGTCGGGTTCGCGATCGTCCTTCTCAATTTCGTGCTGGTCAGCTATTTCCTGACCGATAGCCATAACTTCGGGGCGTAAGGTGCACTTGCTGTTAGTCGGCGCGAGTCACCGCACGGCGCCCGTGGAGCTCCGTGAACGTCTCGACTTCTGCAGTCGAGGCCTCGACCTCGCTGTGCGCGCACTGGCCGAGCGCCAATCGGCCGCCGAGGCCGTTGTCGTCTCAACCTGCAACCGCGCCGAGCTGTACGTTGCCTGCGAAGACCCGACGAGTGCCGCCTCCGACCTGCTCGGCTTTTTCTCCGACTTCCATCAGCTGCCGACCGCGCACATCGAGCCCCACTTGTATTCGCATCTTGACCAGGACGCCGCGCGCCACTTGTTCCGGGTGTCGTCCGGTCTCGATTCGCTGGTCGTCGGCGAGCCGCAGATTCTCGGCCAGATCAAAGACGCGTATGGAGTCGCCACGACGGCGCAGAGCGCGGGTCCGCTTCTGAACAAGCTGTTCCACTGGGCGTTTGGCGTCGGCAAGCGGGTGCGGTCGGAGACGGCGTTGTCGGAAGGAGCCGTCTCGGTGAGCTTCGCCGCGGTGAGTCTCGCCAAGAAGATCTTCGGCAATCTCAGCGGCCGCCGCGTCCTGGTCGTTGGTGCCGGCGACATGGGCAAGCTGACCGCGGTGCATCTACGTGCGCAAGGTGTCGCCACCATTGTGATCACCAGCCGGACGCTCGCCCACGCCCAGGATCTCGCCAACGAGGTGGGCGGCACCGTGGCGCCGTGGGATTCACTGCAAGAGGCGTTACTCGAAGCCGATATCGTCATCACGTGTACGGGCGCGACCACGCCGATCCTGTCCAAGGCGGAGGTGAAGGCGGCCATGCCCGCCAGCCGCACGCGAGCGCTCTTTCTGATCGACATTGCGGTGCCCCGCGACGTCGATCCGCGTGCCGCGGACATCGAACAGGTGTTCCTCTACAACATCGATGATCTTCAGG
This sequence comes from Acidobacteriota bacterium, assembly GCA_013813075.1. Classification (GTDB taxonomy): domain Bacteria; phylum Acidobacteriota; class Vicinamibacteria; order Vicinamibacterales; family UBA2999; genus JACCSI01. The sequence goes on from JACCSI010000660.1 coordinate 3,719, forward strand.
CGATCGTGCGCGAAAATTTGCAGAAGCGCGGCGCCGAAATCGGGCGCGCCGAGCAAATCATCGAGGAGGAAGTGCAGAAGTTCGCGAGCTGGCACCGATCACGCGATGCGGTGCCGACCATTGTCGCGTTGCGGCAGCATTTTGAGGCCGTTCGCAAGGCCGAACTCGAACGGCTGGAACCAAAGATGGCGTCTCTTTCGCCGGAGGCGCGGGCCCGCGTCGACGAGATTACCCGCCTGCTCGTCGAGAAGCTGTTGCTTCGCCCGACCGAACAACTCAAGAAGAGCGGAGATATCTCGCAGCACGCCGATGCGGTGACGCGTCTCTTCGCGCTGGATCAAAAAGATCGAGGCTCGTCGGAACGATGAAGATCGGCACGCGAGGAAGCGCGCTGGCGTTGTGGCAGGCGCGCACGGTGGCTCGGTTGATTCAGGGGTGCGGCGGACCCGAGTGCGAGATGGTCGTGATCCGGACCTCGGGTGACGAGCGTTCGGGCCCACCTGACGCCCCGGACACCTTGGGCACCCCGGCCGCTCCTGGCACCCTGAACATCAAGACGCTGTTCGTCAAAGAGATCGAGGAGGCGTTGCTGGAACGGCGCATCGACCTCGCAGTGCACAGCAGCAAGGACCTGCCGGGGGTATTGCCCGATGGGCTGGAGCTGGCGGCCGCGCTGGAGCGCGAAGACCCGAGTGATGCGCTGCTGCTGCCCTTGACGTCCAACATTCGTGGGTTTGCCGGAGTCAAGCAGGCGCTCGGAGGGCATCCCCGCATCGGCACCAGCAGCGTCAGGCGCGAGGCGCAGCTTCGGGCGGTTTTTCCGGACGCGACGTTCGTCGCGATCCGGGGCAACGTCGATACCCGTTTGCGCAAACTCGACAGCGGCGACTGTGACGTCCTCGTTCTTGCCGCCGCAGGTGTCAAGAGGCTTGAACTTGATGCACGTATCTCGGCGCTGTTACCGGTCGAGGTCTGCGTGCCGGCACCAGGCCAGGGGACTGTGGCCGTGGAAATTCGCCGCGACGCGGCCGTTACTGTGCGCGACCTGGTCACGCGCATTTCCGATGCGGACGCGGCAACGGCGCTGGTCGCGGAGCGTGCCGTGGTGCTGGCGCTCGGCGGCGGCTGCCAGATGCCGCTCGGCGTGCTCGCGACCCTTGACGGGCAGCAACTGGACATTCGTGGCGTGGTGACATCGCTCGACGGGCGAATCGTGGTCCGCGCTTCCGTTCGGGGCAACCGCGGAGGCGCGGCGGCGGCGGGAGAGAAGCTGGCCGCCCACCTGCTCGCGAAGGGCGCCGGCGACGTCCTCAAGTAGAATCGCGGAGTGCTCCGCCGGATTGTGTACATCATTGGGGCGGGCCCCGGTGCTCCCGATCTCATCAGCGCTCGCGGCCTTCGCTGCCTGCAGGCGGCGGACGTCGTGATCTACGACCATCTCGTGCACCAGCGCCTGTTGCAGTTTGCGCCGCCGCACGTTGAGCGCCTGGATGTCGGAAGTGCGGCGCCCCAGGCGCTCGATCAGGAAGCGATCTGCTATTTGATCACCGACAAGGCGCGGGAAGGCAAACTGATCGCACGATTGAAGTGGGGCGATCCGTTCGTCTTCGACCAGGCGGGCGTCGAGGCACTGTTCCTGCACGAGCAGGGGATTCCGTTCGAAGTCATCCCCGGTGTCCCGGCCGGCATTGGCGTGCCGGCCTATGCCGGCA
>JACCSI010000289.1 GCA_013813075.1 Acidobacteriota bacterium
CGATACGGGTCTCTGCAAACGATCCAAACCCGGTATTGATGCCGTACACCGCCTCGTCGCCCGCGGCGCGCGCATCGACGACGGCACGGGACGCCTGGACACGGACCCGGGCCTCTGGTGCGAGCGCGACCTCGGCGTGGTCATCCGCAATCGCCACGAGTTGCGCAAGCGTGAGGCGGTGACCGTCGAGGAGAATCATGCCACCCGATCATAAGCCGTCGCGGCCGCACCAATGCCCCAGACCAGCCCGAAACCGCACGTAGCGGGGGACTTTCGTACGCGATATCCTGATGACAATGAACATCGTGGTGCTGGGCGCGCAGTGGGGTGACGAAGGCAAGGGCAAAATCGTCGACCTGATGACTCCGTATTTTGCGATCGTCGCCCGCTACCAGGGCGGCCATAACGCGGGACACACGGTGTATGTCGCCGGGCGCAAGTTCGTCCTGCACCTGATTCCATCCGGCATCCTGCACGACGGCGTGACCTGCATCATCGGCAACGGCGTCGTCGTCGATCCGCCGGCGCTGTTTGCCGAGATCGAGGAGTTGGCCGGCCTTGGCATCGAGGTCGGCGAACGCCTGCTGATCAGTGAGAAGGCGCACTTGATTCTGCCGTATCACCGCGAACTCGATATCCTGAGCGAGGCGCGAAGAGGGGAGCGCAAGATCGGGACGACCTCGCGCGGGATCGGTCCGGCCTACGAGGACAAGATCGGTCGGCGGGGCATTCGGATGTGCGATCTGGCCGACACGAAAGCCCTGGCCGACGAGGTGCGTGCAAACGTCGACGCACGCAACCAGATCATCAGGGACTCGACGCTCGACTGGCACGTCGTCTACCGGGACCTGCTCGCGTATGGCGGCCGCATGCGACGCTGGACAGCCGATGCGTCACTCTTCCTCGCAAACGCAATCAAGAGCGGCAAGCGCGTCCTGTTCGAAGGCGCGCAGGCGACCATGCTCGACATCGATCATGGGACCTATCCCTACGTCACCTCGTCCAACGCGTCGATTGGCGGCGTGTGCACGGGTCTTGGGGTGGCGCCGCGCGCCATCGACGGGGTCCTCGGCGTCGCGAAGGCCTATACCACGCGCGTCGGGGAGGGCCCGCTGCCGACCGAGCTGTTTGGCGAGCTGGCGGAACGGCTGCGCGAAAGCGGTCAGGAGTACGGCGCATCGACTGGACGTCCGCGCCGCTGCGGGTGGTACGACGCTGTCGTGGTGCGCTACGCCGCACGTATCAATGGACTCGATGCACTCGCGCTGACGAAGCTGGACGTGCTCGACGGACTCGACGAGTTGCGGATCTGTACGGGCTATCGCATCGGCGGGCGCGTGGTCACAGAATTTCCCGCCGCCCTGTCCGAAGACTCGTGCGAGGCGATTTACGACACGCTGCCCGGCTGGAAGGAGCCGACGCGTGGCGCCCGCAGCTTCGACGAGTTGCCCATCGAAGCGCGCAGCTACGTCAAGCGTCTCGAGGAAGTGAGCGGAGTGCCGTGTGCGATCGTGTCCACCGGGTCGGACCGTGACGAGACCATCATTCGCAAGGACTCGGTCGCTGCGACGTGGCTGTCAACTCCGGCGAGCGTCTAGGCCCCCGGCGCTACGATTTTTTTTGTCTGTCGGCGTAGCCGTTGATGGCCCCGGCGTCCGCGCCGAGCAGTTCGATGCCGGCGCGATACCGCGTCGCTTGCCCTTTCGGCATTTCAAACGACGCCCACGCAATTGAGCCGTTACAGCGGACTGCCGCGGTCGAGTCGGCGATCGCGATCCGCACTCGCTGATTCGGCTTCAGCGTCTTGGAGCTCAGCACCTGCGCGCCGACGGCGGAGACGTCAAGAAGCGCAGCGGGGTTGCCGTCGATGAGGATTTCCACGCCGTCGCGCACGCGGACCCGTGGCGCCCGGCGTGTCCCGCGCTGGTCGAGCGCCTTCTTCGGTTCGGCGACCGCAATCCCCGCGCCGCTGCCGGGACTGTGTCGCACCTCGGCCCGATTCAGCGCGCTGCTGTGCGCGATGACGCGCACTTCGCAGGCCGCAAGTGACGGGTCGTCTTTAATCCGACTGACGAGGGCGGTCCCGCGCGACGTGGCGGAAAATTCGTGATCGAGGGCCACAATCCGAGGCTTGCTCTTGATGATGTGGTCGAGCGCTTCGAGCGCTTCGGCGTCGGTGAAGGTGTGCAGTTCGGCCCCGGAGTCGAGGCGCTCACGCAAGGCGGGAATAGCGTCGGGCGGACCGATCAGGACGATACTCGACGACACAGAGCAACTAGTGTAGCAGCTTTGCTCTGCCGGACGCCGCAGGGCCAGCCGACTAAAATCGTGGTGTGAATGCTGTCCCTGCGGAGGCGGTGCGATGCCGCGGTCTCGTCAAGCGCTATGCCGATGTCGTCGCGGTTGATGGCCTCGATCTCGACGTCCACCGTGGCGAGTGCTTTGGATTGCTCGGGCCGAACGGCGCTGGAAAAACGACGTCGATTGAGATTCTCGAGGGGCTCCTGGCCGCAGACGCCGGCGATGTCGAGATCCTCGGCAAGCGCTGGCAGACCGATGCCAAATGGCTGCGCGCGCGCCTCGGGATCCAGCTGCAGGAAACGCAACTGGCCGACAAACTGACGGTCGAAGAAACGCTGCGGTTGTTTCGATCGTTTTATCCTGCCGGCCCCACGATCGATGAATTGCTGACCACGGTCGAGCTCGAGTCAAAGCGTGCATCATGGGTCGGCAAGTTATCCGGAGGGCAGCGACAACGCTTGTCCATCGCCTGTGCCATGGCGGGCCGCCCCGAACTGCTGTTTCTGGATGAACCGACCACCGGCCTCGATCCACAGTCGCGGCGACAACTGTGGGGCGTGCTCGAACGCTTTCGCGCGACCGGGCGCACCGTGCTGCTCACGACGCACTACATGGACGAAGCGCACACGCTCTGCGATCGGGTCGGCATCATGGACCACGGCCAGCTGATCGCACTGGGGACGCCGGCGACGCTGGTCGCCGGCCTCGGCGCGCAACACGTCATTGCGTTTGCGGTGGACGATGCCGCAGGGCTCCCGGACGATGCCGTACTGGCGGCTGTCCCCGGTGTCAGCCAGGTTCGTCACGACAACGGCACGGTGTCGCTGGCGACTTCCGAGGTCCATCTTTCGCTGCCCGCACTTCTCGATGCGCTGCGGCAGCAACAGGCCACCTTGACGCTTCTCACCACGCACAGCGCCACGCTCGAAGACGTGTTCGTCGCGCTCACCGGAAGACACCTTCGCGATGCCTAGACATCCACTGTACGAGCTCACCCTGACGCGCTTTCGCGAGTTTCTTCGCGAGCCCGAAGCCTTGTTCTGGTCGTTCCTGTTCCCGATCATCATGACCTGTGCGCTCGGCGCCGCCTTCAGCGCCGGGAGCGCACCACGCATCATGGTCGGCGTCGCCGCGGGGCCGCGGATAAACGAGATCCGGGACGTGCTGGAACGCGCCGGCAATTTCACCATTCGCGACGTGCCGGCCGGCGAGATCCACCACATGCTGCGCGACGGGCGCGCAGCCGTGGTGATTGTGCCCGGTACGCCGCCGGCCTACCACTTCGACGCAGCGCGCGCGGAGAGCCTCGGCGCCCGTCTGGCGGTTGATGCGGCCCTGCAAACCGCCGCCGGGCGCACCGACAT
>JACCSI010000682.1 GCA_013813075.1 Acidobacteriota bacterium
TGATCGCAGGATTCTTCCACCGCTGGGAGCAGCGACTCGCCGACATCAGCCGCGCCGAGCGAGTGGTTCGCCCGTTTGAATGGGGCTTGGATTGGCTGCCCGAGGGCCGGCCCCCCGAAAGTGCGCCACTCAGCGTCGTGCGTGCGTGGGTCAACTCGGTAATGGCCGACACCGATGCGTTCTTCACGCCGGAGCCGACGGCCGACTACACTTTTACGCCTTCCCGGCGCCTGAACCTGAGCCCCCCGGCCACCGGCGGCTTGGGCGTTGGCCCTGCCAAAGGCGAATCGGGCGTGCTGACGTTCCCCAGCGCACTGGCGACGCCGCATCCCGAAAACAACGTGGTGCACGCGCGCTTCTTCCCCGCTGAGGACAAGCGGCGCGCGATCGTGGTCATGCCGCACTGGAACTCCGATGCCGGCGGCCATATCGGCCTTGCGCAGTTGCTCGCGCGCCTTGGAATCAGTGCGTTGCGGCTCTCCAAGCCGTATCACGACCGCCGCATGCCTCCCGAGCTCACACGCGCGGATTACATCGTCAGCTCCAATGTCGTGCGGACCATCCAGGTCTGCCGACAGGCAGTACTCGATACGCGGCGGGCGTTGTGGTGGCTGCGCGATCAGGGCTACGAACGCCTCGGATTGCTGGGCACGAGCCTGGGTTCGTGTTTGTCGATGCTGACCGCGTCACACGAGCCGCTGGTACGCGCACAGGCGCTCAACCATGTTTCCCCTTTCTTTGCCGACGTTGTCTGGCGCGGTGTGTCCACGTCTCACGTGCGCGAGAGTCTCAATGGGTCAATCGACCTCGAAACCCTGCGCGAGTTGTGGCGCCCGATCAGCCCGTGGTCCTATCTGGACCGCGCCCACGGCCGCAAGACCCTGCTCGTCTACGCCAAGTACGACCTGACGTTTCCGGTGGATCTCTCGGTGAAGCTGGTGGACGAGTTCCGGCGCCGGGGTATCCCGATCGAGGTCGCGGTCCTCCCGTGCGGTCACTACAGCACGGGGCAGGCGCCGTTCAAGTTTCTCGACGCCTACTACCTCGCACGGTTCCTGCGCAGGAACTTGTAGAACAACCGGTCCGTCCAAAGCTAGGAGTCCGGGCGGGTGTATGATCCGTCGCGGGCATTTGTCATGAACGCCCATCCTCCGCGTCGCAACTCCATCGGCAGCCTGAGCTTCAGCCTCGTCGGCATTGTTGGTGTGCTTGCCGTTGTCATGGCTGGCGCAACGATTTGGCTCGTGTTGACCGACCCTGTGACCGTTGCCGAATCCGTCGATGCGGGAGAAGTGTCGCCGCTGGTCAGATCGCTGGCGACGACGATCTTCGAGGCATTGCGCGGCCTCCTCAAGTATCTGTAAGCACCACCTTGCCGAACTGTTTCCGGTCCTCGAGGTACGTCTGTGCGGCCCTCGCCTCCTGAAGCGGAAACGTGCGGTCGACGACCGGGCGCAACTGCCCGGCGAAGAAAAACTGCGCCGCGCGCAGCAGTTCGGCCTTGGTCCCCATGTAGGAACCCATGAGCGTGTGCTGCTTCGCGAACAGAAAACGCAGATCGATGCCCGCCTTGTAGCCGGTCGTGGCACCGCAGGTCACCAGCCGACCTCCGCGTGCCAGGCACTTGAGACTGCGCTCCCACGTCGCTTCGCCCACGTGTTCGATGACGACGTCGACCCCGCGATTGCTGGTGCAGCGACGAATCTCCGCGGCGACGTCCTGGGTGTGATGATTGACCACTTCGTAGGCGCCGAGCTCCCTGGCACGGGCGAGTTTTTCGTCGTTCCCGGCGGTGGCAAACACCCGCGCACCGTGCAGCCACGCAATCTGAATGGCGGCCTGCCCCACGCCACTGCCCGCCCCCAGCACCAGCACGTCTTCGCCCGGGCGAATCTTGGCGCGTGTCACGAGCATGTGCCAGGCGGTCACGAACGTCAGCGGAAACGCCGCCGCTTCGACAAACCCAATGGCGTCCGGGATCGGCACGATGTTCTGCACCGGCACGCGGACCAGGTCGGCATAGCCGCCGTCGCTTTGCGAGCCGAGCACGTCATAGCGGGGGCACTCGTTGTCGCGGCCTTCGAGGCACACCTCGCAACGTCCGCACGACAAGCCCGGCTGCGCCATCACGCGCCGACCCGCAGGGAACGACTTATCGGACGACTCGACCACTTCGCCGGCGACGTCGGCGCCGCTGATGTGCGGCAGCGGTAAGCGCACGACACCGCGTCGGTTCCACAGATCCAGATGGTTCAGCGCGCATGCGCGCACACGCACGATGACCTCACCGGCGTGGCACACCGGATCCGGGGTCTCTTCGTAACGAAGCACCTCGGGGCCGCCGTGCTCGTGGAATCGAACAGCTTTCATGAGGGGACCGTGGGGCGTGGGACCCGCTCAGGCACTCAGCACCACCGGCTCACCGAGGTTGAGCGACATCAACGTGGGAGCAATCTTGCCATGATCCCCTACAGCCAACGTCACCATCCGGGCCGGGTCGAGATACTGCGCAGCGACACGGTTGATGTCCTCCAGCGTCACGGCCTGCATCCGCGGCACGAACTGTTCGAAGTACGAGTCGGGCAGGCCGTGCAGGGCGAGTTGACTGACGCCGCGTGCCACCTGTTGCACGGTTTCAAAGCCGCGCGGGTAGCCAAGGGTGACCGACGCGCGCGCCGTCAACAGCTCGTCGTGAGTCGCGGGACGCGCGCCACGAATATCGTCCAGCTCCTTGATCGCTTCGCGAATGGCTGGGGCCGTGACGTCGGTGCCGACGCTGGTCTGCAGCGCGAACGGACCGAGCCCGCGACGCAGGTCGAAGCCTGTGCGAACGCCGTAGGTGTAACCCTTGTCCTGGCGCAGGTTCATATTGACGCGGCTCACGAACTGCCCGCCGAGAATCATGTTCAGCAGCACCAGCGGGTGATAGTCGGGGGTGTCGCGTGACGCGCACACGTGCCCGATACGGATCTCGGATTGCGCCGCGCCGGCTCGAGGCACGACCGCGAGGCGGTGCTGTGGGACAAGCGGCGGCGCCGTCATACCCGCGTGACGGTTGATCGACGGAGCATCCCACGGGGTTTCCCAACTCCCGAATACCTCGGTGACGGCCGCAAACAGGTCATCGGGGTCTCTGTCCCCGGCGATGATCACGGTTGCACCGCTTGGCACGAAGGCCCCCGCATGAAAGGCGCGAATCTCCTGGTGTGTCGTGTTGGCGAGCGACGCTTCCGAACCCAGGCCGAGATGACCGTACGGATGCTCGCGATACAGCAGCCGCATCAGCGCGCGCTCGGCAACTGCGGGCGCGTGGTCACGGAGCTGGCGCAACCGCTCGAGACGAAGCTTGCGCACTCGCTCGATGTCCGCCGCAGCCAGGTTGGGCGCCATCACCATCTCGGCCAGTAACGCGAGACCCGGCTCGAGGAATCGCGTCAGCGTGGTGAGCGCGATCGCAATGGCGTCAGGACCGACGTCCACGTCAAGGTCGGCACCGTATCGCGCCAGCACGTCGGACACTTCGATGGCGCTGCGCCCGCCACTGCCCTCGTCGAGCAAATCAGCGGTAAACGCCGCCAAGCCGGGCCGGTCCGCCGGGTCGGCGGCCGTACCGGCAGGAAGCAACAGTACGGCGGACACCAGTGGTACGTGGCGATGCGCGATCGCGCGCACTTCAAGGCCATTCGAGAGGACGCGACGATGGATGGCCGGGAAACGGAATGGTCCGCTCGGTCCAGGAGTGGGCAAGGTCGCGCGGTCGATGGGACTCATGACACCTGCACCTCGACCGAATCCGCCAACGCCAGCGCCGCCGACCCCCGAGGCACCACGCTCAACGCCACGTGCGGGCGGGACACGATCCAGTCACGCACCGCCTCGGTGATTGCGGCCGGCGTCGCCGTGTCGTAGCGCGCGCGATCTTCGGCAAGGTAGCCCGGATTGCCGCGAAAGACGTTGTAGGCATTGAGCTG
>JACCSI010000297.1 GCA_013813075.1 Acidobacteriota bacterium
GTCAACGACATCCAGGCACGCCTCAAGGCCCGTGAGACGCCTCAGGCGCGTTTCTGCTGGCACTGCCGTAAGGCGCTCCACGCGCGGACCGATAAATGCCCGTTCTGCGGGGAAGGCGCGCGGTAAGCACCTGCAGCCACGGGACCGGCGGCCGACAAGGTGATCGTCGATAATGCGTTGGAAGGTCTGGCCATCGGCTCCAATCGACGCAATCACACAGCGAGGCACCATGTCATTTAGCGGTACCGGCAAAATCTGGATGAACGGCAACCTGGTGGACTGGAAAGATGCCAACATCCACATCGCCACCCACGTCATCCATTACGGCTCAGGGGTCTTCGAAGGCATCCGCGCCTACGACTCCAAGCGCGGCACCAACGTCTTTCGCCTCACCGAACACATGCGCCGCCTGTCGGACTCGTGCCGCGTCTATCGCATGGACGTCCCGTACACATCCGAGCAGTTGCACGACGCCGTGCTCGAGACCATCCGGGCCAACGCGTTCAAGGCGTGTTACATCCGCCCTCTCATTTACCGCGGCTACTCTCAGCTCGGCGTCAACCCCATGCCGTGCCCGGTGGACGTTGCGGTCATCATCTGGGAGTGGGACGCCTATCTCGGTGACGATGCGCTTGCCAACGGTGTGGACGTGGGCGTGAGTTCGTGGACGCGCATTGCGCCCAACACGTTCCCGGCGATGGCCAAGGCAACGGCGAACTACGCGAACTCCGGCCTCATCAAGATGCAGGCGACGGTGGACGGCTACGCAGAGGGCATCGCGCTCGACGAGTCGGGGCTTGTCAGCGAAGGCAGCGGCCAGAACCTCTTTCTCGTCCGCGACAACATCGTGTACACACCGTCACTGACGTCGTCGATTCTGCAGGGCATCACCCGCGACACTGTCCTGCAACTGACGCGCGATCTGGGGTTCGAGGTGCGCGAACAGGCGTTGCCGCGCGAATTTCTCTATCTGGCGGACGAAGCGTTTTTCTGCGGCACGGCGGTGGAAATCACACCGATCCGATCGATTGACAAGATCACCGTCGGCGACGGCAGGCGCGGCCCGGTCACGGCGGCGTTGCAAGACCGGTTTTTCGGCGTCATCCGCGGTGATCATCCAGACGTGCACAACTGGCTGACCCCAGTCGGTGCGCCAGTTGCGGCGACGTAGCGATGGACGTCAACGGACTGCTCAAGCAAGCGATCGAAATGGCGGCTTCCGATCTTCACTTGAAGGTCGGGAGCTTCCCGATGCTACGCGTGCACGGTCAGTTGTTTCCCGTCTCGCAGGACAAGAAGCTCAACCACGAGGATCTCGTCGAGATGGCCGCGGCGGTGATGTCGACAACACATCGACAGAAATTCAAGGACGCGCAAGAGGTGGACCTCGCCTACAGCGTGCCCGGCCTGGGGCGGTTCCGCTGCAACGTCTTCCAGCAGCGCGGCACCATTGGCATGGTCCTGCGCGTCATTCCGATACAAGTGCGCAGTATCGAACACCTCGGCCTGCCGCCGGTGCTGCAGAAAATTGCCGCGGAGGAACGCGGCTTGGTCCTGGTGACGGGCACGACCGGCAGCGGCAAGAGCACGACGCTGGCCGCGATGATCGATTACATCAATCGCAACCGGTCGACGCACATCATCACCATCGAAGACCCGATCGAGTATTTGCATCGGGACGCCCAGTCCATCGTCAACCAGCGAGAAATCGGCGTGGACACTCGCTCCTTTGCGCTCGCGCTTCGCAGCGCCCTGCGCCAGGACCCGGACGTCATCCTGGTCGGGGAAATGCGGGACATGGAGACGATCGAGACCGCGCTGCATGCAGCTGAAACCGGTCACTTGGTGTTTTCGACGCTGCACACGCTGGATGCCACGGAAACCATCAACCGCATCATCTCGGTGTTCCCGCCGCACCAACAAAAGCAGATCCGGCTGCAGCTGGCGGCCGTGCTCAAGGCGGCGGTCGCGCAACGCCTGATGCCGAATGTCGAAAGCACTGGCCGGGTCCCGGCGGTGGAGGTGCTCGTCGCGACCGCCTTCATCAAGGACTGCATCATCGACAAGGAAAAGACGCATCTCATTCAGGGCGCCATTGCTCAAGGCACATCACAGTACGGCATGC
>JACCSI010000746.1 GCA_013813075.1 Acidobacteriota bacterium
ACAGAAGCGTTTGCGCAGCGCCAGGCCCCAGGCCTTGTTGACGCGGCTGCCGAAGGGTGCGTGCAGCACCAGTTGCATGCCGCCTGACTCGTCGAAAAAGCGCTCGAGCACAAGGGTCTCCTGCGTCGGTAAGACGCCCAGCGCGCTGCGACCTTCTTCGAGGTAGGCCACCGCCTGGTCCGCCGCGGCGCCCGAAATGCCCGTTTCGTGTACGAGCCAATCCGCCGGCGCGAGTGGGCCGACTTCAAGGCCGTAGTGTGTGGAGTCTCGTGTCCCCCAGTTCACATCCGTGGTCGAGAGCGCGGGCTTCAGCCCCGTCTGCCCGGCGACCGCACACGGCACGCCTGCCATCGGCGGCGCCGCAACCGAAGTGGCCACCGGGATCAGGCGGGCACGGTCCCGAGCGACCAGGTGCTGTTCCAGGTCCTTGCGCAAATCACTGACAGCGCGCGACAGCTCGTCGCTTCGTGCCGGTGCCTCTCCCAGCCAGAACGGCAACGTGGGTGGCGCGCCTCTGGCGTCGGCGACCCGGACCACGCCCGGGCCGATCTGCATCACCTGCCACGACGCGTTGCCCAGCTGAATAACGTCTCCGGCGTGGCTTTCAATCGCGAAGTCTTCATTGAGCGTGCCGATAAATGTGTCGTCGGGGTCAAGCACCACGCGGTAGTCGGCCACTTCCGGAATCGCGCCGCCCGATGTGATGGCGAGGCTGCGCGCACCGCGCCGCGCCCGCACGCGACCATTCACCTCGTCGCGATGAAGCAAGGCCGAGCGTCGCCCACGCTTGGTAGCGAACCCCTCGGCGCCCATGCGCACGACCGCGTCAAAGTCTTGCGCGCCAGCGCCCGGTACGGCCAGGCCCGCCGCACAAGGTCGAACAACTCGTCCTCGGCGTAGACCTCGCACGACGCCTCCGCTACGATCTGCTGTGCGAGCACATCGAGCGGGGCGTCGTGCGACACCACCATGTCGTCGCCGCGCCGCACCGAGCGCAGCAAGGCTGCACATTCGACCAGGTCGTCGCGCGACACCGCGAACAGCCGGCCCTTCGGCGTCCCGGCGACCGTGTGGCCCGAGCGGCCGACGCGCTGCAGGAACGTCGCGATGCGCTGCGGCGAGCCGATCTGACAGACCAAATCGACATGCCCAATGTCGATGCCCAGCTCCAAGACGCGGTGGCGACCAGGGCTTGCAGTGCGCCGTTCTTGAGCCGTGTTTCGGCGTCAAGGCGCTTTTCCTTCGAGAGACTGCCGTGATGCGCCGTGACCGCCTCCTGGCCCAGACGCTCGCTCAACTGTCGCGCGATGCGCTCCGCCATGCGACGAGTGTTGACAAAGATGAGGGTCGTCTTATGGCCGCGGATCAGCTCGGTCAGCCGATCGTAATACTCGCTCCAGACCTCGTGCGTCATCACCGCGTCCAGTGCGGACCGGGGCACTTCGAGTCCAAGGTCCATGGTGCGCCGATGGCCCTCGTCGACCACCTCCGCGTCGATGGAAGGCAGAGACGACGTGGGTGGCAGTGCGGTGGCGACGGGCAGCACGGCGCCGACCAGATAGCGGGCGACGTCTTCGATCGGGCGCTGCGTCGCCGACAGTCCAATCCGCAGCAGCGGCGCACGAGCGACCTTCTGCAGTCGCTCGAGCGTCAGCGAGAGATGCGCGCCGCGGCGCGAACCGATCACCGCATGGATTTCGTCGACTATAACCGTGCGTACCGTGCGCAGCATGTCGCGACTGCGGCTGCCCGTCAGCAGCAGGTACAGCGATTCGGGCGTCGTGACCAGGATGTGCGGCGGCTTGCGCAGCATCGCCGCGCGTTCGGTCCTGGGCGTGTCGCCCGTGCGCACCGCGACGGAAATGTGTGGAGCGTCGATGCCGAGTGCGCCCGCGGCTTCACGGAGGCCTCGTCGTAGCTCGGCCAGATTCTTGTGGATATCGGCGCTCAACGCCTTGAGCGGCGAGACGTACACCACCCGCACCTCGTCCCGGAGTGGAGCGTCCAAGCCCTCGCGAAAAAGATCATCGAGAGCTGACAGGAACGCCGCCAGCGTCTTACCAGAGCCGGTCGGTGCGGCGATGAGCGTGTGGCGCCCCCGCCGGATCGCGGCCCACCCCTGCTCTTGCGCAGGCGTCGGGGTCCCGAGCGTGGTTGAAAACCACGCCGTTACCGCAGGGTGAAAGAATGACAAGGACATCGAAGTGCTGAGTGGGTTGATCCTGACTGCTGCGAAGGCAGGTCAGTCAATCCGGCTGATTTTATACGGCGTCAGCCGCGGCCGGAAGCCGCGCACGTTGCGGGAATAGGCGCGTGCCGCGTCGCCATGCCGCTGTTCCAGCGTGCGCTCCTCGGACGGTCGCACCAGGAAGTAGTAAACCGTTGTCAGCGCGGCGACGTAAAACAGGACGGGTATCGAGCCCATGGCTATTCCAATGCCGACGCCCTGCCCGATCGACGCGATGACGAACGGGTGCCGCACATACGCGTAAGGACCGTTGACGACGAACTCCCGAGGCGGGGCAAATGCCGCGGGCGTACCGCGGCCGGCCACCGCGAGGTAGAGTGCCGCCCAGAGACTCAGAAGTGTGAAGACGCCGAGCAGGAGAGACGCGACCGCTCGTTGTGGGGGAAAACGCTGGATGCCGACCTCGATTTCCACAATCGAAACGGCAATGGGAAGGGCCAACAGGAAGAGGAACCAGAACAGCACGAGAAAGATCAGCGTCTTGATGACGTTTCCCACGCGTCAAGAATACCGTGCACGCCTGGTGTCCTGGACCGCTTCGTTATGCAGGGCATGAATCCGCTGGTTCCACACCCATAGCAGCACCGCGCCCACGACGATCAGACCCGCGGAAAGCCCGATCCATAAGCCGATCACGCCGAAGCCGAACACGAAACACAGGCTGTAACCGAGCGGCAGGCCCAATACCCAGTGACCCGCCAGATTGGTCAGCATGGGGGTGCGCGTATCGCCCAGTCCGCGCAGGACACCGGTGGCCACGCCCTGCAGACCATCGAAGAGCTGAAAGATGGCCGCGACAAACAGCAGCGACGTGCCGAGCGCCAGCA
>JACCSI010000756.1 GCA_013813075.1 Acidobacteriota bacterium
GTCACGCACAGCTTCACCGATCGCGTGCAGCTGCCGCGGCTGTATCTGGCGTGGCATACGCCGGCAGTGTTCACGCCCGGTGACGCGTCCATGGACATCGCTGCGAGCCTGCTGACCGGAGGCAAGAATGCGCGGCTCTATCGCCGGCTGGTCTACGACCTGCAGATCGCGCAAGACGTCAGTGCATTCCAGCAATCGCAAGGACTGGGCAGCATCTTTATCATCATGGCGACGGCACGTCCGGGCCAGACTCTCGGAAAGATCCAGGCGGTGATTGACGAGGAGATCGACAAACTGCGCGTTACCCCTCCCGACGCCCGTGAAATGACGCGCACGATGAATCAGATCGAAGCCAACTTCTACCGTGGAATGGAGCGCGTGGGTGGGTTCGGCGGCAAAGCGGATCAACTGAACGCCTACTACACCCGGACGGGGATGCCAGATTTCTTTGAGGAAGACCTCGCGCGCTACCGTGCGCTGAGCGCTCCCGACATCACCTCCGCGGTGCGTCGGTACCTGCCAAAAGACAAGCGCGTCGAGCTGTCGATTCTTCCGGAGGCCAAGCCATGAATGGCATGATGCGTCTCTCTGCTGCGGCCGCGGCCGTGCTGATCTTCACAGCGGGTATTGCCGCCCAGAAGCCGGATCGCGGCACGCCGCCCAAGCCCGGCGCGCCGCCGGCGTTGAAGCTCCCGCCAGTCCAGAAGCACAAGCTTTCGACTGGGTTATCGGTCTGGCTCGTCGAGCAGCACGAAGTGCCGCTGGCGCAGGTCAACCTGATCGTGCGGGCCGGCGCGGGGGCGGAGCCCGTGAGCCAGTACGGCGTGGCCGCCATGACCGCAAACATGCTCGACGAAGGCGCAGGAGGCAAGTCCGCGCTGGAACTGGCCGATGCGATTGAGTTTCTCGGCGCGCAACTGAGTGCGTCGAGCACATTCGACTATTCGGCGGTCCGGCTGTCCACGCCAGTGTCGAAGCTCGCCGAAGGGTTGACGTTGATGGGAGACGTGGTGCTACGGCCTTCGTTTCCGCCGGCCGAACTCGAACGCCTGCGCAAGGAACGACTGACGCGGCTGCTGCAGGCGCGGGACGATCCGGCGGCCATAATCGAGGCGGCGTTCCCACGCCTGGTATTTGGCGAAAAGCATCGTTACGGTACGGCAGCGGCCGGTGGCGTCCTCGAAGCGAAGGCGATGACGCTGGACGACCTCCGCAGTTTCCACACCACCTACTATCGTCCCGAGCACTCCACGTTGCTCGTCGTCGGCGACGTGACCGCCGCCACGGTGATGCCCCTGCTCGAGCGAGCCTTCGGCTCGTGGAAAGGCAGTGGCGCGGTGCCAGTCGTGGCACCAGTTCCGGTGGCGGCGCAGCTGACCAAGCGTCAGATTTACATCATCGACAAGCCAGGCGCGGCGCAGTCGCAGATTCGCATTGGCTGGGTCGGCGTGCCGCGAGTCACTCCCGATTACCCGACGCTGCAGGTCCTCAACACGATTCTCGGTGGCTCGTTCACCTCGCGTCTCAATACCAACCTGCGCGAAACGCATGGCTATTCCTACGGCGCGTTCTCGGGTTTTGAAGAACGCATTTCGCCGGGAGCCTTTTCCGCGCGCGCAGGCGTCCAGACCGACAAGACGGCGGAGGCGCTGCAGGAGTTCTTCAACGAGTTTGGCGGGATCCTGAAGCCCATTCCCGGCGATGAACTCGACAAGGCGAAGAACTACGTCGCGCTTGGCTTTCCGGCGGAATTCGAGAGTACAGGTGACCTTGCCCAGAAGTTGGAAGAACAGGTCGTCCACGGCTTGCCCGACGAGTACTTCCCCGGCTACATTCGCTCGGTCGTGCAAGTGAGCAAAGCGGGCGTCGAAAAAGCGGCGGCGCAGTACATTCAGCCCGAAAAATTTGCCGTGGTCATCGTCGGGGACCGCAAGGTCATCGAGAGTGGGATTCGAGCGCTCAACCTCGGGTCTGTCGAAGTGCTCACCGTGGATCAAGCACTCGGCCCGTCCTGAAGCATGGGACGGGGCCCGGCGGACGTGGCGTCTGTGGCGCTGCAAGAGCTCCGGTATCTGTCGCTGCAAGGATGCACGTCATCGCTCTCCACCCATTTGCCCGGTGGTGCTTCCAGCCGCCGGCCACAAATACTTGTTGAACCAGTCGAGGTTCTGCTGCATTGCCGCGCGATTGGCTTTCGGCTTGTTCAACGGGTGTCCAAAGCCCTTGAAGAGCACCAGCTGCGTCGGCACATTCTGGTCGCGCAATCCTTGATATAACTCAAACGCGTTCGGCACCGGAACGCGCTGATCCTGGTCGCCGTGTTGGATCAGCGTCGGCGTTCTTGCCGACTTGATGTACGTCATCGGCGAGGTATCCGCATAGATCTTCGGATCGTCCCACGGTGTGGCTTTCAAATATTGTCGCGTAAACGGGTGGATGTCGGTGTTGACGTAGTAGGTCATCCAGTTGGAAATGCCGGCGCCGACCGACACGGCCTTGAACCGATCCGCGTGCTTGGTGGTCAGAAAGGCCGAGATGTAGCCGCCCTGACTCCAGCCCATGGCGCCAACGCGATCGCGATCGACCATTCCCGCAGCGACCAGGTGATCGATCCCTGAAACAACGTCCCACGCGTCGCCGATGCCGAGATTACGCACATTGAGTGATCGGAACTGTTCACCGTAGCCCGCGCTGCCGCGATAGTTCGGCTCGAGAACCAAGGCGCCTTTCGCGAGCCAGAGGTCGATTGGATAGTAGCCGACGCTATTGGAATAGGGCACCGGCCGAGACACGCCCGTGGGTCCCCCATGAATGACAACGAGCAGGGGATAGCGGCGCCCGGCCTGGAAATCAGCAGGCTTGTGGAGCACGCCTTCAATTTCCGCATGGTCCTGGCTCTTCCACCGCACGAGTTCGCGGGTGTGTCTGGGCCAGGCCGCAATCTGTTCCGCGGTGTGGCTGACGCGGGTTGGCGTCAATGTCTCCGCGACTGGAGAACGAAAGATATCGGCAAAATCAGTGGGGCCCGATGTGACGAAGGCCACGTGGCTGGCGTCTTTCGTCAACGAGTAGGCGCTGTCGATCGATTCGGCGGCCGCAGCGTAGCGCGTGACTCGTTTCGTGACCGGGTCGATCCCGAACAAGTAGGACCATGCGCGCGCGGATGCACCAAAGAAGATGCCCCGGGGTGTCCAGGCGATGATCTGCGGATTCTCGTCGAACGCGTCACTCAAGCTCTCGATCGCCATAGAGCCAGGTGCGACGGTGGCAATCACGGCGTTCTGGTAATAGTCGAACGGCTTGCGCATGGCGCTGACAAACGCGATACGCGAGCCATCGGGTGACCAGCGTGGATTCGAATCGGGGCCAGGCTGTTCCACAACCAGCCGAGTGTTGCCGCCCTCAGCACTGACGATGGAGATGTCCGCGGAACCGCCGTCGGCCGCATCGCTCGAGGCGCGGTGATCGAACGCCAGCTGGCGGCCGTCAGGCGACCAGTTGAAGCTCCCGACGACGAACGCGCCCGACGTTACGGCCCGTGGGGCGTTGACCATCATTCCGTGGGGAGGGATGGTGAGGACATACAGGTGTTCCATGCGACGGTCTTCGTCTTCGAGGCGGAGATCCCCGAAGACCCGCTCACGCTCCTTGACGCTCTCAGCGACCGGATCGGGCATGGTAAAGGCGATTCGCGTTCCATCGGGCGACCAGGCGAAGTTGTTGATGGCCTCAGTGCCGCTCGTGAGTTTTTGGGCTTCGCCGCCGGCCATCGCGATCTGATACAACTGGCGCTTCCCATCCCTATCGGACACGAACGCAATCCAGTTGCCGTCCGGCGACCATGCCGGCTGAAGGCTGGACTTCTTCGCGTTGGTCAGACGCCGAGTGCCAGAGGCGTTGCCCACCCAGACCTCGGTCTTGTATTCGTTATCGTCCCAATTGGTTTCGCGGACCGTATAAGCGACGCTCGCGCCGTCAGGCGAAATAGCCGGACTGCCCACGCGTTTCAGGTTGAGAAGATCGTCAATGGTTGGCGGTACGGGCGACTGGGCCGAGAGGCCCGCCGTGAACCAGGCCAGCATAACCACAGCCCGAATGTTTCGAATCGGAAGCTTGGTGCGCACATCAATACCTCGAAGGGAGGAACCTACCACACCAACGACGATCTTGCCCCGGCATCGCCCACGGCATTGCACGACGGTCACCGTCCACTGCCCATTGCGCTGACGATGGTGCATCAGCGCCGGCACGGTATCATTTCGAGATGAGACGCGCGTCGCCGCAGGCTGGGCTCAGTGCGATCGAGCTCGTGCTGCTGGTGGCGTTTCTCGGAGTGATGGGCGCTGTCGCCTGGCCTCGCTGGCAGGTGCTGCAACGTGACTACAACGAGGCGTATGCCATCGGGTCGATGCGCGCGATCATGTCGGCGCAAGGCGATTACCACGCCGTGAACGCCGGCTTCGCCGCTGATCTTGCGGCGTTGGGCAAGGCCTGTCCTGGAACACCGGTAACCTGGCTGTCGCCGGAGCTGGCGGCCAACGGCGCCGAATTCGCCGGCTACCTCTTCACGGCGACGCCCAGCGGCGGCGCCGTGCAAGGTGTGCGTGACTGCAACGGCACATCGACGTACAACGGCTACTACGTGTCAGCGCGACCGGTCGATGGCGGCGAGACCGGCGACCGTGGGTTTGCCGGTAGCAGTGCCGGCGAACTGTGGCAAAGTCCGGACGGGGTCCCGCCGCCAGAACCCCTCGAAAAGTCCGGCACGATTTCTGTCGTGCCACGATAAGCGACGGTCTTCCTGAGGTCCCGCCCGTTTACTTCGCTGCGACCGCGACCGATTCTTCCCACGGCAGGCCGGTGCGGCCGAAGTGCCCGTAGTTGGTGGTCGAGCGGTAAATCGGACGCAGCAGCTTGAGCGCCTCGATAATCATCCGCGGGCGGAAGTCGAAGTTGTCCAGCACGTACGCCGCCGCCCTGGCTTCGTCGCCCGTGCCGAACGTGTCCACCTTCACCGACAGCGGCTTGGCCATCCCGATCGCGTAGCCCACTTGAATTTCCGCTTTCTTCGCGAGGCCCGCGCTCACGATTTGGCGAGCGACGTGACGGCAGAAGTACGCCGAGCTGCGATCGACCTTTGACGGATCCTTGCCGCTGAAGGCCCCGCCGCCGTGGCGACCCCAGCCGCCATATGTATCCACGATGATTTTGCGGCCGGTGACGCCGGCGTCGGCCGATGGTCCCCCGTGAATGAAACTGCCGGTCGGGTTGACGAACAACTGCACGTCGTTGCGCCACCACTTGCCCAGCACACGGGGGCCGAGATCCTCGCGCACGTACTCGGTGATCAGCTTCTGATCAGCCGCCGGAGTGTGTTGCGTCGAGACGACCACGGCGGTGACGTGCTTCGGAGTGTGGCCGTCGTAGGCGATCGATACCTGCGACTTGCTGTCCGGACGGAGGAAGTTCACCTTGTTCGTTTTGCGGTCCTGAGCAAGACCGAAGGTGAGTTTGTGGGCGAGGACAATCGGCAAGGGCATCAGCTCGTCGCACTCGTCGCTGGCGTAGCCGAACATGATGCCCTGGTCGCCGGCGCCCTGATCGCCGCTCTGGCTGGTCGCCGCGGTTACGCCCTGGCTGATTTCGTTTGACTGCGTCGTGATTAGGGACAGCACCTTGAGCGTCGTGTCGCAGAACGGCTCACTGGTGTCGGTGTATCCGATTTCCTTGACGGCCTGCCGCACGATCTGTTCGTAATCGAACGTCGCATTGGTCGTAATCTCTCCGGCGATGACGACATGGTCGCTCTTGACGAGAGTCTCGCAGGCGACGCGGCTGTGCGGGTCTTGCGCGAAGCAGGCATCGAGGATGGAGTCGGAAATGTAATCGCACACCTTGTCGGGATGGCCTTCCGACACCGACTCCGACGTGAACGTGAACTGCGACATGGTGCTCCTCTGGCAGAAATCAGGCGCCAAGTGTCCGCAACGAGGTCCCCCCCATGCCCGACAGCTGATGCCTTCAGAAATAAAAAAGCCCGCGTTCGTCGCGGGCTTCGCGACTTAGATAGAAAACGCCGCTTCGACAAAGCGAAGCTGACGCGCGCGGCCCATCAAGTCGTGGAAATCGCCGCGCTGAAACGACTCAGCAGTATAACCTTATTTCTTGTGCGCCTCAATGTATTTAAGGGCGAACGCTTCCAGTGGCGCGCTTCTCAAACCGATCAGTCGCGCCTCATCGGTCGCCTTCTCGACCGGCCAGCCGTCCTGCAATACACGCTTGACGAGCCACACCGCGCCGACGCGGTTGGCGGTTCCGCAGTGGATGTACACCGGTTGGTTGGCCTTGTTGGCCACGGCGGCGAGGAAATCGTCCACCGTTTTGTCACTCGGCGCCGCGCCATCGAAGGGGATATGGATGTAATTGAGCCCGAGTGCCTTGGCCCTGACGCTGTTGTCGTCGATGTTCGCGCCCTGCTCGGTCGCCTGTCGCAGGTTGAT
>JACCSI010000041.1 GCA_013813075.1 Acidobacteriota bacterium
AGGTCGAGGCGCTGTTCGCGCTGATCGCCCGCCTGACGGCGCGAAGCGTGGCCGTGATCTACATCACGCACCGCCTCGACGAGGTGTACCGGATCGGCAATCGCGTCACCGTCATGCGGGACGGACGGCACATCAGCACGCAGCCGCTCGAAGGCACGACCGTCGCTGAGCTCGTCTGCCTGATGGCGAATCGCGATGTCGGCCATCACTTTCCAAAGGCACGTGCGGCGCGTGGCGAGGAGCTGCTCCGCCTCGAACATGTTGGACGCCGGGGCACGCTCCATGACATCAACCTGACCCTGCATGCGGGAGAAGTCGTAGGCATCGGCGGGTTGCTGGGCGCAGGCCGAAGCGAGCTGGCCCGCGTCATCGCCGGTGCCGATGGCGTCGACAGCGGACGCCTCCTGATCCGCGGCCACGCAGCGCGCCTGCGGACGCCGGCGGACGCCATCCGCCAGGGCATCGGCCTGCTGCCCGAAGACCGCAAGGCCGATGGCCTCGTCGCCGGCCTCACCGTGGCGCGCAACATCGGGCTGCCGCATGGCCGGCAACTGGCCCCGTTCGGTCTCATTCCGCGGCGCGCGGAAGCGGCGCTCGCGGCGCCGATCATCAGCGACCTCCGCGTCAAGGCGACGGTGACGCAGCCGGTGCGATTGCTCAGTGGCGGCAATCAACAGAAGGTCGTGCTTGGCAAGTGGCTCGCGGGAGACGCCCGCATTTTCGTCTTCGACGAACCGACCCGCGGCGTCGATGTCGGCGCCAAAATCGAGATCTACAACCTGATGAACCGCCTGACCGCCGACGGCGCCGGCATCATCATGATCTCTTCCGAACTGCCTGAGCTCCTCGGCATGAGCGACCGCATTTTGGTGATGCATCGCGGACGGATTCAGGCGGAGTTCGATGCCGACGGCGCGACGCAGGAGCGCTTGCTGAGCGCTGCGCTGGGGCTGGCAGGCTAAGGACCCGAATCATGGCCACTCACCTCTCCAGGGCACGACAGTTCGGGACCCTCCTCGGTCTGGTCGTGCTGTGTCTGGTGTTGTGGGCGTTGACGCCGCATTTCTTTACCGTCGCCAATATGCTCAACGTTGCCCAGCAGACGAGCATCAATGCGATTGTCGCCGTCGGCATGACCTACGTGATCCTGTCGGGCGGCATTGATTTGTCGGTCGGCTCGATCGTCGCGTTATCGGGCGTCGTCCTCGGGGTATTGCTGCAGGACCAGCAGCCGCTTCCCGTGGCGCTGTTCCTGGCGCTTGGTGTCGGCGTCGCATGCGGGCTGATCAACGGCGCGCTCGTCAGCTGGGGCGGGCTCCCCCCGTTCATCGTCACGCTGGGCATGATGAGCGTGGCGCGTGGTGCCGCGCTGCTGTTTACCGAAGGCCGGCCCGTCTCCGGCTTCGACCCGGGGTTCCGGTCGCTCGCCACGGGGCACGTCGGCTTCGTGCCGGCGCCGGTGATGGTGACGATCGTGGTGTACGCGATCGCCCACGTCGTGCTGACGCGAACGACGTTTGGACGCTACGTGTACGCGATCGGCGGTAACGAAGAGGCCACGCGCCTCTCGGGTGTCGCCGTCCGGCTGCACAAGACCGTGATTTACGCCGTCTCCGGGCTGATGAGCGCGGTTGCGGCCGTCATCCTGACGGCGCGGCTCAATTCCGCGCAGCCGATCGCCGGAATGATGTACGAGCTCGACGCCATCGCGGCGACGGTCATCGGTGGCACCAGCTTGATGGGCGGCGAGGGCACGCTCGCGGGGACACTTGTCGGCGCGCTCATCATGGGTGTCTTGCGGAATGGATTGAACCTGCTCGGCGTATCTTCGTTTCTCCAGCAAATCGTCATCGGCGGCGTCATCGTCGGCGCCGTTCTCATCGACACCGTCCTCAAACGTCACAGGACATAACAGCCCGTGGTGAGAGTGGTGACGACGTTCGACCGGCGCTGCATCTCTCCACCCCACCGCGCAGACTACGCGCGGCGGGGGCGCCGGCCTGGGGGCTGCGTTGCTCCTTCTTCAAATATGGTTCAATATTCTCAGTCGTCGTGCCTTACCCGCAGGGCGCATCCCCGGTCTCGATGCTCGCCACTACTCTCACCAAGGGCTGTTCCATGCGCACATTCAACATCGCCATCGTCGTCGTCGTCGCCGCCGCCGCCCTGTCCTGCAATCGCGGCGCGCCGGAAGGCAGCGACAAGCCCACCGTCGCGCTCGTCCTCAAGACGCTCAACCACCCGTTCTTTGTCGACATGCGCCGCGGCGCGCAGGAGGCCGCCGATCGTCTGGGCGTGACGCTGCAGGTGCAGGCCGCCGAGCGCGAAATCGACGTCGAAAAGCAGATGCAGATCGTCGAGAACATGATTCAGACCGGCATCGACGCACTCGCCATCACGCCGAGCGGCTCGCGCGAGATCGTCTCCGCGCTGGTCAAGGCGAAGAACGCCGGCATTCCGATCATCGTCGTCGACACGCGCGTCGACGCGGCCGCGGCGAAGGATGCCGGCGTCGAGCCAAGGGCATTCGTCGGCTCGGACAACTACGACGGCGGGCGCATCGCGGGGGACCACGTGGTCGAGGCGACCGGCGGGAAGGCCAGTGTCGGCATCCTCGAAGGCATTCCGGGCCACGAAACCGGCGACTCGCGACTGCGCGGCTTCCGGGATGCGGTTGCAAAACAGCCCGGCATCACGATTGTCGCGTCGCAGCCGGCGAACTGGGAACGCGACCAGGGGTTCAATGTGTTTCAAAACATGCTGCAGGCACATCCCGGTATCGACACGGTCTTTGCGGCCAGCGACCTGATGGCGCTCGGCGCGATCGAGGCGATCGCCGCAGCGGGCAAAACCGGCAAGATCCGCGTCGTCGGCTTCGACGCGCTGGACGATGCGAAGAAGGCGATTGCGGCGGGGACGATGGACGCCTCGGTGGCGCAGTTCCCGGCGGAAATGGGACGCGTCGCGATCGAGAGCGCGGTCAAGGTCCTGCGCGGCGAGCCGCTGCCGGCGGACGTCAAAGTGAAACTGGAACTAATCACGAAAGCCAATGTCGGAGGCACACAGTAGATGGCGCGATTGAACGTCGGATTGATTGGGCTTGGCCGCCTCGGCCGCGTCTATGCCCGGGATCTCGCGGGGCGGATTCCGGAAACGCGTCTCGTCGCCGTGGCGGACCCGGCCGGAAACGTGGCGAAGGAAGTTGCCGAGGAATTCGAAGCCGCACGCTCATATACCGACCCGCTTGCACTCATTGACGACCCTGGCGTCGACGCGATCGTCATCGTCACGCCCACCCACATTCATCGCGAGCAGGTGATTGCCGCGGCGGCGAGCAAGAAGCCGACCTTCTGCGAGAAACCGCCGGCGCTGTCGCTCGACGAAGTGGCGGCGATGAAGACGGCGATCGAAGACTCCGGCATGTTCTTTCAGATGGGGTTCATGCGTCGCTTCGACGCCGGCTACGCCGCCGCGAAAAAGCAGATCGAGGCCGGCCGTATCGGCATGCCGCTGGTCTTCAAGGCGACGTCGCGCGACCCGTTCCGACCGAGCCTCGAGTATGCGAATCCAAAGAGCAGCGGCGGCATGCTGATCGACATGGGCATCCACGACTTCGATCTCGCCCGCTGGTTCATGGGTAATGTCCGTGCGGTGGCCGCGATCGGTGCGACGATCGCGTACCCTGAGCTCGAAACCGTCGGCGACATCGACAATGCCATTGCCAGCCTGACCTTCACGAGCGGCAAGCTTGGCGTCGTCGATCTGACGCGCAGCGGCATTTATGGTTACGACATCTCGACGGAGATTCTCGGGCTCGAGGGCACGATCCGCATCGGGTATCTGCGCGAAACGCCGATCATGGTGATGACCAAAGCCAATGGCGTGTCTCACGACACCGTGCCGTATTTCATGGAGCGATTTCGCGACGCGTACACGAACCAGCTGCAGAACTTCGCGCAGAACGTGCTGCAACAGCGGCCTACGCCGATCACGATTGACGACGGTATGGAGGCACTGCGCGTTGGGGTCGCCGCGACGCGCGCACGCGAGAGTGGCGAGACAGTGACCGTCTCAGACATCCGATAGCCTTCAGACGGCGCGCCGCGACGACCGAGCGACGCGACGCCGAGCGGCGCCGGCCATTCGTGACGAGAAATCGGCTGCGTGAGCCGAACCAAATCGCGCGCTGCATGGCTCGCGATTAACCTGCGGCACACGCAGCGACTGCAATGAAGCCACCCCAACGCGATGTCCTTGGGC
>JACCSI010000070.1 GCA_013813075.1 Acidobacteriota bacterium
ACAGAAATGCTCGGTTACTTACAGAGCGGGCAGCAGCCCATTTCTGCCCAGTTCATTGCGGCAGCGGCCGTCGTCGCGAAGAGGGCAAATGCCGCGGTCAGAGCAAACAGTTTCGTCTTCATTGAAATCGTCCCTTGAGGTGGCAGCGGATCATTCCGCTGCACAATGGAGAGCGTAAGGGGTCAAGTTCCCCGCAAGGTCAAGGGTAAACATTGGGCTTGACCTTCAAGTCGGGTTGAAGGTGTGTGATGGGAGAGATGGTTGCACTGCTGATCGGCGAGGTGGCACAACGCGCCGGCGTTTCCGCGCCCACCATCCGCTATTACGAGGAGATCGGCCTGCTCGGCAAACCTCTACGATCATCCACGGGCTACCGCCGGTACTCGGAATCGAGTGTGGAGCAGGTGCGCTTCATCCGCAAAGCGCAGGCTCTCGGATTTTCGCTCGACGAGATTGGCGAGATTTTGAAGCTGTCTCGATCCGGAGAAACGCCCTGTTCGCATGTCCGTTCACTCGGGCATCAACATCTTGCCGCCGTCGAACAACGCATTCGACAGCTGCACCACTTCCGCGACCAGTTGGCAGAAGAAGTGGCTCGGTGGGACGCGCAGGACACCGCCGTCACCTGCGGCGGCCTGTGCCAGTTCATTGCGGATGCGGAACCTGGCGTCATGAATGACGGCGCCAGCCTTCAGCCGAAGACGTCACGTCCGCAACGACGCCGGCGCGGCGTAACAGGGCAATGAGCGGCTTTTACACGGTCGCCATCGGAGCCGTTGCGGGCTTTTTGACGCGCCCGTGCTGCGTCGTTCCGGCGGCAATGTCAATCGCCGGTGTCGGCACCGCCGGGCTCGCGCAAGCGGTGGCGGCCCATCCGTATCCGTTCTTCGCCGCGAGCGCCCTGATGCTCGGATGTTCGATGTGGCTGACATTCCGTCGCCCGGGAGGCTGGTTTCTGAAGACCTTGTCGGCGAGCGCGACGCTCGGCGCTTTTTACTTTTCACGGGGGACTTTCTAGATGTTTACACGCATGATCTGCGCACTCGCCGTGGCCGCCGGGGCTTGGCTCATTCCGACGCCGGCCTCCGCGCAAATGACTTGAAGCGGCTGTGCCAACCCATACCTGCCCGGGTGGCGGGGTGTATTGACAGAAGGTGTGATCGGCAGCCGAGTGAAACTCGGTGCCTGGCTTGTCGCCGAAGACCGCAATGACGCCTACGACGGTTCGTCCGAGGTAGACAACCCGATGCAGGAGCGCACGCAAATCCGCGTGCCGTTGCTGACGCTTGACATACGACTCACTGATCGATTCGGCGTGCAGGCGGCCGCCACGGTGCCGAACATCACGCGCACCGCGGTGCTCCCGCGCCCGACCGGTAGTTTCAACTTTAAAGAGACATTCAGCGGTCTTGGCGACACCTCGATTCTGGGCTGGTATCGCTTGCGGCCGATCAACCGCTGGAATGCCGTCGTCAATGCGGGCGCATCATTGCCGACCGGCAAAACGGAAACGCCACGGTTCCGCACGGACCTTGAAGACGGCAGTCTGGTGCCGATGTCCCGGCTTCAACGCGGCTCCGGCACGTTTGATCCGTTACTCGGGTTGAACGTGGATCGCCGATTTGGTCTGACCACCGCCTTCACCAGCGTTGCGGCCCGGGTCCCACTCGCGGCGAATGATGACGGCCTTCGAACCGGCGCGTCCTCTGAGGTGAATGGCGGTGCGGCGCGCCAAATCGGCCATCATCGCATTATCGGGTTCGGGCGGATTGGTTGGTTGCACCGCCAACAGGACGAGTTCAACGGCACCCCTGTGCTGGTCGGAGGAGGCAACTGGTTGTATGCATCGCCCGGCGTCGCCGTGCAGGTCGGCAAAGGCATCAACGTGCAAACGGAAGTAAAGGTGCCGATTTATCGTGCACTCGCGAACAAGCAACTGGATTCATCTGCGATTTTCCAATTCGGCATCAGCCGCGCGTTTTGAAACAGGAGAACGGTATGCACAAAGTGGTCGTGATGACGGGTATCTTGAGCATGTTGAGTATGTTGGGGATTGGCGCATCCGCGCAGACGAACGAGAAGGGTCAAGCGCAAGGCACCTCCGTCACCCTGAAAGTTTCCGGCATGGCGTGCGGCGCATGTGCGGCGCGCGTCCAAAAGGCGGCAAAGGCGATCGACGGCGTGACCGCCGCAACGGTCAGTCAGCCGAAGGGAACCGCGCAGATTACGTTCGACCCCAGCAAAACCAGCCCCGAATCGATCGCTGTTTTAATCACGAAGAAGGCCGGCTTCGTCGCTGAACTGCCGAAGAAGTAAGGAGCTAGGCCCTCAGTTCGCGCGAACCTTGACTGTGCTGACGACGCGGGCGCACAATCCTGTCATGCGTGCGCTCCGCCAGGAGATCCTGGCAGCGGTGGCCATTGCCGCACTGCTTGCGACGACGTCAGGCAGCGTCTGCGCCGGGTGGGCGTCGTCCCCCGATGCGCGCATGGCGTGCTGCGCGATGGCCGGTCACGACGGCGACGACCAGGCCGCTGACGACTGCTGCGCTGCTGGCGAACAGCGTCAGCATTCAGAGACGCCGTTGTCGAGCGCGACTCTTGCTCCCGCATCGCTTGTCGCGCTACTCACGCCGAGCGTGCCCCTCGCCGCCGACGCCAGCGAAAGGGCGT
>JACCSI010000082.1 GCA_013813075.1 Acidobacteriota bacterium
TACGAAGACCGTGCATGATGAGTGCCGCATAGCCGATGGCGCCGAGAAGGCCCAGGGCGGTGCCGACACTTGCCAGAACGGTCGCTTCCGCCAGCAGCACGTTGCGCACATCGCGTATGCGGTAGCCGACCGCGAGAAGCAATCCAAGCTCTTTGGCGCGCTGTTCGACGCCCAGCGCAAAGAACATCCCCGCCAGCAGCAGCGCGGAGAAGACGAGGAAGAAACTGAAGTAGATGAAGTACTCGCCAAAGTCGGTGGTCCCGGCTGCTGCTGCCAGCGCCTCGTCGCGAACATGACGCACCGTCAACACGGAACTCACGTCGGTGACGGGCGGCCAGTTGGCGAGATACGACGTGCGCAGCGATGACAACGAGCCAAACGCGCTCGGCCAGAGGCTTTGACCCACCTCGAGCGGGATGAAGGCTTTCGGTGCGGCGCGCCACCTGTCCCAGTACTCCTCGTCTTTCTTGCGGACCTTGCTCATGTCCACCGGAAATGGCGGGTCCCAGGAGGTGACATTACCCGCATCGGTGATGCCAGGGTATTCGGGGGTCAAGGTCGCGTCGCCGCCCGGTCCCTTCATCGACACGACACCGGCAAACGTGAACGCGGTTGTGCGGGAGCGAAGCCCATCTTGGTCGGACCACAAGAAGTAGTCGACCTCCACGCGATCGCCTGGCGTCACACCAAGATCGTCCGCCGCCCATTCATTCAGGCTGATTGGTGGGAGTGTCGCGTCCGTCGGCTCGAACGAACGACCCGGCTGCGCTGGCAGGCTGGTCGCCGCAATCAGCGAATAGGGAATTTCTCGGCCGTTGGCGCGAATCGCATTGGCCAGGTAGGTGAGGGCACCGGTCGGCGCACCTCCCTGGTCTCGCGCACGGGCGGCGGCCGCTTGCGCCATCGTGTCTGGAAGCAGGCCGGTGCGGCTTTCCAGAATCGACACCGTGCCGCTGGCGTCAGTGCGCACCTTGAGGCCAATGTCCTCGAGCTCTGCGGCGGCCCCGACCGCCGCCTGGACATCCGCAATCGCATCCCTTACCGGCGGCGCCATCCGCACCAGCAGAACATTGGCGCTGCCGATGATCCCGAGGTCCTGCTGCAGACGGGAGAGCGGAACGAAGAGCGACAACGCCGGGCCTTGCGCCGGCAGCAAGGAGAACTCGCCCAGGTCAGCCCGTTCAACCACACGCGCGATGGTCAGTCGCACGCGCTGGCTCGCGTCATCCCGCCGGCCCTGGAGATTGCTGAGCGGAACATCCGTGGGCTTGGCGACACGCAGCAGGATGTTGTCGCCTGGTGCGGCGCCGAGCTCGGCAGCCAGTCCGGGGCTGACCCACGCCTCACGTCCGGCCGGGGCGCCGGCGGCGCGACCGTGAAAGGCAAAAAAGCGATCGTCGATGCCAAACACCTGTACCCGCGTCGCCGTGCGACGGCTGTCGTCGTGCGTGACTGCGGCAGGGACCGCCAGGAGCGGGACGACCGCGGCAATTTCCGGCGAGCGCACCTCCTCGGCAAGCGCCGCGCGAAAGAAGCCGGTTGACGACACCACGAGCTCGGTGTGTCCAAGCCGCGCCAGCGCCAGGTCGCGCAGGCTGGCGCGCACCGAGGCCCCTACCAGCAACGCGCCCGCCAACACGGCGACCGCCACGGCGACGCCGGCGACGACGAGGGCATGGAGCCCGCGGTAGTGCGTGAGACCGGCCATCGAGAGCGCGCGCAGCGACATATCAGTGTGGCTCGATGTCCGGGGGTGTTGGCGAGGCGTGGCCTGTGGACAAACGTCCGCGCACGATGTGCCAGCGTTTGTGGAAGCGCTTCGCCAGCGCGTCGCTGTGCGTGACCACCAGCAAGACCGTTTGTTGCTCGTGGTGCAGCGCCAGCAGCAGTTCGGCAACCCGGTCGGCCGAGTCCGCGTCGAGATTGCCCGTCGGTTCGTCGCACAACAGGAGGTGCGGCTGACGAATCATCGCGCGGGCGATTGCCACGCGCTGCTTTTCGCCGCCTGACAAGGCCGCCGGGCGGTGATCGAGACGACTCCCAAGCCCGACGTGTTCGAGCAATGTCCTGGCGCGTTCGGGCGCTGCCGCATCGACCTCGCCGACCAGAGTCGGCACCAACACGTTCTCGAGCACGGTGCACTGCGGCAGCAGACAGTGGTCCTGAAACACGAAGCCGACTTTCGCATTGCGGAAGGCGGCGAGCGCTGCCGGCGTCATTGCATAGGGATTCTGAACGCCCAGGCGCACCACGCCGCTGGTTGGCGGCTCGAGGCCGCCGACGACGTACAGCAGGGAACTTTTCCCCGACCCGGACGGCCCCATGATGGCGGCCGAGTCGCCGCGGCCGAGCGAAAACGACACATCGTTCAGAACGGTGAGCGGGCCGGAGGGGGACTCGTAGGTCTTGGTCAGGTGCTGGGCGTCTAGCACGAGACCTCACCGTAAACCTGAAGCATGGCGTCAGTCATCTGGCTGATCGTGTAGGCGTTGCGCACACCGGCTGCGCCCTGCGCACCGAGTTGTGCCGCGCCCGTGGGGTCGTTCCAGACTGCCATCAGCCCGTCGGCCACATCGGCGGGGCGCTCCGACGCCGATAACAGGCCGCCGCCAGTGCGTTGCAGGATCTCCGGGAAGGCGCCGTGATTGGGTTGCACCACCGGTACGCCGGAGGCCATCGCCTCGAGAAGATACAGGCCCTTCGGTTCGTGGTAGCCGCTCGGCACCGAGAGCACATCAAGCGATCGCAGGAAGCGCGCCTTGCTGTCGCGGTCGACGGTTCCGGCGTAGTGGAACTCGCCTGCTAATCCCCACGTCGCGAGCGTGCGCTCGATGCCCTCGAGATACGAACGCTGACCTGGGCCGATGTAACCCGCAGCCACCAGCCGCGACGGCGGCAGTCCCCGCTCCTGTCGCATGAGGCGATACGCCTCGGCCAGATTGTGCAAGCCTTTTTCCGGCGCCACCCGTGCGAAGTACCCCACCGTGAACGGCGCGCGCGCCAGCGGTGCCCGCGATTCGAAGTCGTTCACGTTGACACCCAGCGGCACCGTGCGCAGTTTGTCCCGGGGAATTCGCAGGTAGTCGGCCATGTAGCTGGTGTAGTACTCACTCACCGACACAAACAGATCGACGTCGCGGACCTGCTGTCGAATCAACTCGAGGGCCTGCGCCTTGTACGGCTCGGTGAGGCCCTCCAGAAACAGGTCATCGCCCTGCAGTGTCACCACGACGGGGCGTTGCAGGGCCCGCTTGATCGGCGCGGCCAGTGCAATCAGCATCGAGTTCGGCAGGTTCACGACATCCGGTCGTGGCTCACCCGTGAGCCAGTGCACCAGCTTTTGGACTTCCTTGCGCTGCAACCCGCTTTCGCCCCGCAATGTCGACACTGTCAGCGCGCCGAGCAGACGCGGATCCACCCCGATGGCCCCGTTCGTGAACTTCCTGATCACGGCCGGCGAGTCCCAGAGCTTGTCGAGCAGCCACGGCGTGTGCCGAAAAATGGCGAGATGCTGCTGCAGGTAGACGCTGATGCCGCCGAAGAACACCGGTCTGCCGGCGCTCATATTCGGTTCGTCAGAGAGGGTCGGAGTGTAGACCGGCAGCAGCGTCACGACATGACCGCGCGCGATGAGCTCCGCCGCCAGCGCGTTATCGCGCAGGCAGCTGCCGCAAAACATGTCTGCCGCGCCAGCGGTAATGGACAGAACGTTCATGACAATGCAAACGCGAACGTTCTGACGTCACACGTCGAGTGGAGCGGTCCGCAGTTGCGCCGCTTGCTTCGTTGGACGTCGAACGTTGACCTGCTCATGCGAGTCGCTGAATCGAGCGGCGGGCGTACAAATGGTCGAACAAGTTGCCCTCGTGCGGCTGATCCCAGCCGATCTGGGTCGTCGCGATCGGGCCGAGGTTGAGGCGATCGACATGCGGGGACGCGACGAACCGCTCCTGGAACACTGGATCGGCCGACACGCAGGTGACCACGAGCGAGGGCCCAAGCCCCGACGGCAGCTGCGACGGCGGCACTTGAACGACGCTGGCGTACGGGAACAGGTATTCCCGGTTCGCCAGCGGATGAGCGGGGTCGCACCGAATGACGGTCGGCAACAGATACGTGCCGCCATACACCGTGACGACACGGTCCGTGCCGCGCACGTCGGCTGAGACGTCACGTGCCGGCGCCCGGTCGTCTCCGCCGCCGAGATCCTGATCAATCGCCGCAGCGATGCGCTGTGCAATCGCGGCATCTGCAAACGGGGCGAGCACGGCATCGGGGTCTTCGGACGGTCGCGGCATGATCGTCACGAGCCGCTCGGCGAGCGCTTGCGCAATCTTGTCGGCGTGCCGGGTCACCCACACGCCGGACGCGTTGACGCACGAGCGGCCACCGTTGTTCGAGATCGATTCGACCATCAGGTCGAGGTAGTTCTCCCAGTCGTCCGCGAGGTCAGGCCCGATCACGATTTTGCTGAAGCCCGGACCGTGTACCTCGACACGCGGATCCGCCTTCCATCGGCGGGTCGACCCGACGTCGCCAAACACCATGCCGCGCCCGGTCGCGCGCAAGATCTCGTTACCGCCGGCATGGTCGGCTGGATAGTAACCAAACACGTCGTGTGGCAGACCGGCCTTGACCCAGGCGTGGATCATGCGCAACGGCGTCCACGGCTCCGCGCTGCCGGGCTTCAGCACCAGCGGCATCTTCAACACCGTGGCCGGCGCCCACAACGCGTGCACTCCTGGAGAATTGCTGGGCAGCACAACGCCCAGCGAGTCAGTGCGTGGGAAGAAACTGAGCATCTGCCCGTCGCTCTCGCCGACTCCTTCGTCGAGCAGCGACAGGTCGAGGCCGCGAGTCAGCCCCTGCAGCACCTGCGCGACATGACTGAGCACGCCGTGCACCTTCATCATGTTGCGCCGCACGTTCGACCAGGGCATGCCGGTGGTGGCCGACACCTGCTCGATGTAATCCTGCGGCGTTTGCACCTCACTCGACGACGGGTCGAGCGGCAGCGCGTCACGCAGAAAATGTTCGGCGGCCGCCTGCGACATGCGCACCAGTTCAGCCACCGGGATGCGCGCCAGGGTGGTGCGAATTTCGGCTTGGCGGCGCATGTCGCGGCGGATGAGCCCGGGGTTGGCCAGGCTCATTTCCACGAACGGCTCGCGCGTGCGGAAGTGCGGGACAATCGAGCGGTCAACGCTTCTGTACGGTGTGCCCCAACGAAGGATCGGAATATGGCGCATCTCAGTAGACCCCTTCCACGACCGCCTTGGCGAACCTCGAAAACGGCCGCACGTTGCGGACGCCGTCCCACGGGTATTTCGTGCAGGGCGGCTCTCGCTCCGCTTCGTCGCGCTCGAGAAAGCGCGGCATGAAGAACTCCTTGGTGAGGGTCGTCAGGCGCACCCGTCCGGTCTCGCCGTATCCGACGACCCTGGTCGGGTGATCCGGGTTGACCACTTCAATCATCGCGCGTGGCGCGGGCGGGAAGTAGATGATGGCCCAATCGTCTTCAGCCTCGGGAGCCTTGTGCGCGGCAAGTCCCATCAGCGTGTTGCCGTAGGTGGGAGCGAAAGACGCGCCTTCCATCAGTTCCTCGACGGCGAAGCGATGGAATTGCGGCGTCATCTCGGTGCCTCCGCAAAAGACGCCGGTGATGCCGGCCTTCTTGAGCGAGATGCGCTCGCAGAGCGCCTCGAGCAGCTTGGGCGTGGTGAACAGACATCGGATGGAGTCGTGCGCCTTTACCAGCGTGAGCGCCTGATCGACGACGTGGCGTTTGTACGCCTCCATCATCCCCATCTCGCCCCACTTGATCAGCTTGATCACCCACCGCGGATCGAGATCGACGGCAAAGCAAATGCCGCCGCGATGTTGAGCGAGATGCTCGATCGCGAGGCGGAGCCGTCGCGGGCCGCTCGGACCGACCTGCAGCCAGTCCGCCCCCGGTGGGAAGAACTCGTCAGGCAGGGTGCGGCTGAACATCTCATAGTCGATGCGGAAGTCCTCGATGTTGATGCGCGATTTCGGCACGCCGGTGCTGCCGCCGGTTTCAAAGGTATAGACCGGCCTGTCGGCGTAACCGCGTGGCACCCAGCGGCGGACCGGGCCTCCACGCAGCCATTCGTCCTGAAACGCACCGAACTGATCGAGGTCGTCATAGCTGCGGACGTCGGTGCGCGGGTCCCATCCGGCACTGGCCGCCCACTCGAGCCAGAACGGACACCCGGTGTCGGGGCTGAAATGCCACTGCATCAGCTCGCGAACCCACGCATCGAGCGCGGTACGTTCGCGGGTCAGTGCGGTCGCATCAGGAACGGTCGCCGTCGGCATCCTTAAATTCTAGGTGGCAGAGTGCCACGGTGCCAAGTTGCCAGAGCCCGCGGTAGCTGACGCCCAACCCTGACCTCAGGGCCTAACGCCTTACTGCCGCAGGCGCACGCCCGCGAGCTGACCGAGTCGCTCGCCGCGATCGTGTCGCGCAGCACACCGG
>JACCSI010000083.1 GCA_013813075.1 Acidobacteriota bacterium
CACGAAGACCGGGTGGTACCCGTATCGCCGCAGGTCATCGACCACTCGGTCCAGCGTCGCCGGATCCAGCAGATCGAGACGAACCACCTGGCGCGAGGTGTAGTGCCGCACCGCACCGCTGTGGGTAAACGACAGCACGGCGGCGTTTTGTGGCAACACCTCGCGCAGGTAATGTCCCATCAACCTGACGCGGGTTTGCGCCGTCCACTCGTTGAGGGCATACCGCCGCTGCGGTGAGCCTGCCGACAGCACGATCACGATGGGGACCAACGCCAGCGGTGCCAACCATCGCGACCGCGTCGCCAACCACTCGCCTATGCCGACGACCAGCGCCGAAAACAGCATGAACAGGGCCGTCAGGCCGGGCAGGAGGAACCGCAGGAACGGCCAATCGTCGAGCGACAGGTACGGAAGATAGATCGCGAGGTTCAAGACGAGCACGCCGAATGCCGACCAGCCGACCGGCGACGGCTTCAGCAGCACCCCAAGCACGCCCAGCAAGAGGAGCGGCGTGTGCAGGTTCATGATCAGTCGCGGGTAGAGCTCGAGGTTGGGGGCGACATGCGCGACGCGAAAGAAGCCTTGCCATTCGACATAGCCTGGCACGAATGGTCCGCCATAGAGCACGGACTGCGTCCACACCACCAGCAGGGGACCCACACAGGCTGTTGCCGCAAACAGCCACGTCCCACGCCACCCTGCGGTGATGAGGACCAGCACGCCCGGCACCACGGCGAGCGGGGCCAGGTTCGGCCGGATCATGGCCATTGCCGACACTGCGGCGCCTGCAGCCAGAGCGCTGCCACTTCCGCGACGCATCGACATCACCCACGCAAGCGCGAAGCACCCCGCGGCTGGGACGTCGCTCATGGCATCGACGGTGTGCAGCAGCGTCACCGGGCTCGACGCGATCAGCACCGCGGCCAGCAGACCGGCCGCCGCGCCTGCATGCCTCGCCGCAAGAAGAAAGGCACACCAGGTCAGAAGGGCCGCGAAGAGAGGCGCTACCACAAACGGCGCCAGCGAGCCGCCAATGCTCTGCGCGGCAGCAAAGAAGACTGGCAGGCCGAGTGGGTACACGGACAGATCGGTGCCGGGACTCGGGGAAGGGCGGTAAGCGACCGGCGATGCGCTGGCTGCCGCGCTGGGCCAGGTCGCCCACCAATGAAGAGGCGCGGGAGCGAAGAGTTCCCCCGAACGCCAGCGCTCGGCAGCGCTGAGATAGCCGGACGAATCGGTGCCACCGGCGACGAAAAAATTCGAGCGCACACCGATGGCGGCGACCGTCGCTGCGATCAGGATCGCGACAAGCACCGCCAGACGCGGAGGAGGCCGTTGCGTCCTACTCGATGCGAATGGAGCCGTCGCCGGTGCGGATGCGAACCGTTTTGCCACCCGAGCCGAGGGTAGCACGCAGCGTGCGGCGCCTTTCCTCGCGGTCTTCGTCGCCAGGGGAGTCGCGGCTTACGGCCGAGTTATTAGAGCGCACCACGCCATCCCGTGTTTCGGCATCGACTTGGCCATTGAACCCGGGCGGCAGCGAGAGCACGACGGAGCCGTCCGTTGTCTGCAGATCCCAGTCGCCCTCCATCACACTGTCCCGGTCGATCTGGAAACGAAGCGCGCCGTCCGAGGTGCGGGCCCGAAGCGAGGTCGGTCTGGCGTCGACAGTGATGCTACCGTCTTCGGTCTCGAGATCCAGCTTCCCTTCGACCCGGTCCATGCGGACTGACCCATCGCCCGATCGCACGACGATCTCTCCGGACAGGCGCGAGCCCCGCACACTGCCATCGCTGGTGTTGAGGGTCATCTTGCCGTTGACGTCTTCGATGGTGATCGAACCGTCCCCGCTCGTGGCCGTCACGATCGACTGTCGCGGCAGGGCGACCCGCAGCCGAGCGCTCGGGCTGAAGTGGACGCCAATTTGAACGCCGCCGAAGTCCTCGCCGCGCCCGGGTCGCGTGACCTTGATCACAATCCTATTGCCCTGCTGCTCCGCCGTGACTTTCATCTCGTCGACCAGCGACTGCTCCATGGCCCTCTTCTCGATCTCAACTTCCACGTCGCTGCGGTCCCAGGAATGGACCTCGATCGAGCCGTCGAAGGTGTCAAGCTGCACGTCGGGAGTGCCGGAGACCTCGAACGTTTTTGTCTCCCGCGAAACGATGCCTTCCGAGTTGAGATTTACCTCGCAGCCGGCCAGCGACACCGCCGCGAACAGGGCCATGACAGCTTTCATGACAACCTAGACGAACGGCGCCGGGGTGGTGTTCCGCCAAGGTTGTCCGGCCAGATAGGTGGCGGCGACACGGAACCCGCGGTCAAGAACCGCGAGATCCGCGATGGCGCCGACTTCGATGCGGCCGATGTCCGCCAACTTCATCTGTCGCGCCGGAGTGGTCGCGCACATCGATGCCGCATCCACGATCGACACACCGGTCTGATGAACCAATGTTCGGAACGCCCCGTCCATGGTCAGGACACTGCCTGCCAATGTGCCGTCCTCCAATTCCGCCGTGCGGGCGGTGACGATGATTGCGCGGCCGCCAAGCCGGGTGCGCGCTCCTACGGCCAGACCCGACCCCGCGGTGCCGTCGGTAATCGCCATGATGCCGCGGGCTCCCTTTGTACGGATGGCCATGTGCAACATCGCGGGGTGGACGTGGAATCCATCACAAATCAGCTCCGCCACAACGCCTTCCGACTGCAACACCGCGCCAGGGGCGCCAGGTGCGCGATGCGTCATTGGCGTCATGCGATTGAAGAGATGCGTCGCATGGCACACGCCGGCCGCGACGGACTCCACCGCTTGTTCGTAGGTCGCCGCACTATGGCCCAACGACACCCGGTGTCCGTTCGCCGCCAGTTGACGCACCAGGTCAATTCCGCCGTCCAGTTCGGGCGCCATCGTGACGATTCCCACCGACGCGGCATGCGCAGCAATCGCGCCGAGGATATCGGAAGCCACGTAGTGATCTACTTCGTGCCGTTGGCGTTGCGCCTCGTGTCCTGGTTCCGGCCGTGGCGACCGGAGGCAGGCGAGCGGCTGTGCGCCCTTGTAGTCGGGGTTGATGAAATTACTTTCGAGATGCGCCGGCAGCACACGAGCGCCCAGACCGGCCGGCGCCGCGCGCAGGGCATCGACCTCGGCGAGCATCGCCCTCAACGTCACCGGATCGCAGGCTACTGATGTGGGACAGAACGAGGTCACGCCATACTTCGGCAACCGTCGCGCCACCTGCGCAATCGATCCGGCCCCGTCAAGAACATCATGACCTTCAACCCCATGCACATGCACGTCAACAAAACCCGGCACGACAATGGTGTTGGGGATGTCGATTCGTGTCGCACCGGAGGGTGTGTCAATGACCTTCTCCTCGACGGCCACAATACGGTCGGCATCGATGAGCAGGCAGCCGGAGGAAACGACGCGCGCGGGCAGGACGATGTCCGCGCCCGCCAGCAGGATCATTGAACGGACAATGAGGCGGCCCGCGCCGCGC
Organism: Acidobacteriota bacterium; assembly: GCA_013813075.1. Lineage (GTDB taxonomy): Bacteria > Acidobacteriota > Vicinamibacteria > Vicinamibacterales > UBA2999 > JACCSI01. The sequence goes on from JACCSI010000083.1 coordinate 3,504, forward strand.
CGATTGCTGCGGCGTCCGCGCCGAGTTCGGATAACACGATTCGAAGCCGCTCCGACTGCGCCGGGCGCAGCCGGCGGCTGCACTCCAGGCGAATCGAGTCCAGCATCATGTCCCCCGCCGACGCCAGCGTGCCGGCAAGCACCACGCACTCCGGATCGAGGACGGTCGCAAGATTCGAGACGGCCATGCCGACGTACTTGGCGGTATCGCGCACGACCGAGACGCAGACTCCGTCTCCAGACCGGGCGGCGTTGAACACATGATCAGCGGTGATGCGCGACAATTCACCGCCGACCTGTTCGACGACGCCCGAGCGATCGCCCGACTTGATG
>JACCSI010000104.1 GCA_013813075.1 Acidobacteriota bacterium
CCACCTGGCCGGTGGGCACTTCGGCCCGCGCAGCCTGCTGCGCCTGCGTCGCGGCGCTACCTGAGAGCAATACGCCCGTCAGGATTCCGACGAGCCACGTGTGCGTCATCCGAGTCCTCCCTCCAAATTACTATTAGTATCCACAGCCGATTATAGCTGCACACAGGACGTAGCAAACGCCGGACCAACATAGTAGTGCTACTAGCTCGGCCTCTGAGGTGACCTTCGCTCGGCGCAAGTACAACGTTGACCGGCGGAACTTGACGGGGGCGTGGCTACCTTCTGGTGATGGCCACGGTGCCCGAGAAGCTGCGCACCGAGAGGAGGGCGCCGGCGTCGCCGTAGCTGCCGCGGACAGCGCGGGTCGCGTTGCCGTGGCGGTTATTACTGCCGCCGTCCCGCCCGCCGCTCGACCGAAGAGTTACTGGAAAGTCGGAGCGGATGCTGCCACTGAACGTGCTGGCGTCGAGCTCGAAGCCCGCGGTGTCGCCCGGGAGAACCAGCCGCACGCCGCCTGAGTGCGCATTGAACTCGTAGCGGCCGCCACGAACAAGATTGCCTTCGAACGCAATCTCGCCACTCACGGTTTTCGCGCTCAGGCGCTCGACCTGCAGATTCGACAACCGCACGTCTCCGCTGACGGTGCCGCACTCGAGCGTGCGGACCTTAAGCGCCGACGCGATGACGCTGCCGCTGACGGTGCTCAGAATGAGGCTCGGCGAGGAGATCTCGCGCGCCCGCACGTCGCCGGATACGCTGCGGGCGACAGCGAGGTTCGGTGTGTTGATGACATCGACAGCGCCGCTGACCGTCTCCGCTCGGACTTCGCCGCCTATCCCGGTGACTGAGACGTCACCGGACACTGTCTTCACCGCCACCGCTGCCGCCTGCGGGACGGTAACGGTGTAGTCGACGCCGCCGCTCCACGATCGATTGCCGGTCGTGCGCGGGTATGTCGTGCGCACTTCCAGCCGGGCGCCGACCTGCGTGACTTCGATGCGCAGGGCGGCGAGCTGACGCCTGGCTTCGTCCGGATCGCGATGCCGAGTGCGCTTGACGGCGTCGATCCGAATTTCGTTGTTGCGGCCGGACGAGACCCGGACATCGCCCGCAATCTGCGACAGATCAAGGGCCGCGTCGTCAGGCACCTTGTAGGTTTCACTGAAGCGTTCGGTCTGCTCCGCGCCCTGTCGCGAGTCCTGAAACCGTTCGAACCACGACAATCGCGAGTTGTCGGCGAGACCAGCGTCGCGGGTCAGCGCCATGGCGACAGGCGGTCCATAGGCGATCGCGAGCGCCGCAGCCAGGCTGAGAGTGCGATATCTGGTCATGCTACTGATTGAGCCCCTGGATGAGGCGTCCCGCTTCGGCTTGATTGCCCTTGCGCATTTCGTTGATCAGTTCCACGGTCTGCTGCAGGAGCGCCACTTTTGAACGCATGGCGTCGAAGAGGCTTTCCTGCGCGTCGGGACTGGCCGGCTGCGACTGCAAGGCGGCCCGGCTCTCACCGATCGCCTGGTCGATGACCTGCAGATTCTTCTGCAACACTCCGGCAACCTGCGGATCCAGTGCGCCGCTTTCGCTGCGGGCGATCTGCTCGAGCCCCTCAATCGCCTTGTTGTAGTGCCCTTCCGCGGCTGCGAGTTCCGCCTGCACCGTCGCCACCACATCACCCGCATCGGTCGCCCCGACGTGCGTCGTCGCCTCGTCGCGGTGCGTGTCCGTTGAACGCATCAGCGAGAAAATTCCAGCAGCGGTGACGAGCAGAAGGGCCGCCGCTGCGGCCATCCACGCCGCCAGCGCCGGGCGCGATCGCGGGAAGGCCACCAGCCGACGCGACGCGGGCAGGGGGTGCTCGGCGAGCCGGGCTTTGAGCTGCGGCAGAAGATGTGCCGGCAAATCCACGCGATCGAGGGTAAAGGCCGCGGCCTGGATGCTCTTCAGGTCGGCCACCAGCGCGCGACAGGCGGCACAGCCCTCGACGTGCCGCTCAAGTTCCCGCTGCCTGGCGGGGTCGAGGCTGCCATCGACGAATTCGGCGATCGCTTCGCTGTAGTGCACGCAACTCATAGGACGGCTCTCAACTATCGGTGTTCGGCTCGTGGTTGGGTCAAATACGTTCGAATCCGCAACCGCGCCTTGTGCACCTGGGATTTTGACGTCCCCTCCGAAATTCCGAGGATGCTGCCGACCTCCTGGTGGCCGAACCCCTCCACATCGTGAAGAAGAAACGCGGCACGGCACGCATGCGGCAGACGTCCAATCGCCCGGTCGAGATCGATGCGGCTGACCGCTCCCAACGCCGGTCCGGCGCTTGGTTCCACCGCTGACTCTCCATCCAGCGAATCGGTCTGTCGGCTCATCCTCGACTGACGGCTTCGCAGCACGTCGAGGCAATGATTCATCGCCAGGCGGTACAGCCAGGTGCCGAGAGACGACTCGCCCCGGAAGCTTGCGAGCTTGCGGTAGGCGAGCAGGAAGATGTCCTGCAGGAGGTCTTCAGCGTCGCTCGCCGTGCCCGACATCCGATAGGCCAGATTGTAAAGCCGGGCAGCGTGCTGCTGATACAGGTCCTCGAACGCCGTTCCATCGCCAGCTCGTATCTTTCCAGCTAGATCCAGATCGGCGCTTCTCACGTCTCCTACAGGCTTAGACGGGGACATCGGCAAAGGGGTTGATTGGGTCAAGATCACCGGCATACCGTAAACGTGAGGCCGCGGTACGGCCGGCCCCTTAAGCGATACGGTGCGGTCGGCGTTCAGGTTCTGCTATTTGACGTGCGTGAACGGGGCCTGGTCGGCCACATCGCGTGCTCAAACTGCCTGACCCGTGTCCCAGTGACTGTCACGCCCTCCGCGACCAGCAACGACCGCTTCAGCCCCGGATTGCCGCCGTAGCCGCCGAGGCGGCCACCCGCCGCAATGACACGGTGATACGGCACGCCCGGCGCGCGGGCGCCTTTCATGATGTTGCCGACCGCCCGCGCGGCACCGGGGGTGCCGGCCAGCCGCGCCACCTCTCCGTACGTCGTCACCCGGCCAACCGGAATGCGTCGGACCACCGCCAGTACACGACGGGTAAACGTCCGTTCAACGGCCAACGCTGACTTTGATGCGGAAGGTGCTGCCGCCAAGGTTGTGCTCGTCGAACGCCGCTGACACGCCGCCGTCCCCGAGGGCATCGGGGATCGACGACCATGACACTTCGCCACCCACTGCGAGCCACCGCTTCGGCTGAATCTCGGCGCCTCCGACCAGATGAAATCCTCCAAAGCCGTCGTTGACGTTTTCGCTCCGATCGGCAAACTCCGACGTCTCGCGATAGCGGTAGAAGCTATAGCCGATGCCGCCGTACGGCACGGCACGGCGCCACTTGCGATAGCGGAATCCCCCGGTCAGTTCGAGCGGCATGACCGTCACCTCGACCGGAATTCCCAGCCGGAAGACCTCGTCGTTCGGGCCAACGAAGACGCGCTCGCCCTGCTGCCTGAATCGCGATGCCGCGACTTCAACATAGATGTCCCACGGCAGGAGCACCTGGCCGCCGCCGCCGAACACCACGCCCGACGCGGAACCCAAGACCGTCTCGAAGCTCTCCTTGGCCTGAAACGTGAGGCTGCCAAGCGTCGCGAATCCGCGGACGCCGACCACGGGGCGGCGCTGCGCCACGGCGGGCGTCGCCCAGACCGTCAAGGCCAGGACGGCGAGTAGCACACGCCGACTGACGTCCATGGCTGGCGTTACCTCGTCAGCCCGAGGCCGCGTAGCGTGGTGCGCGGTTGAATGAGTCCGGACCCGTATTCGCTGTCGATTCCCTCGCGCCCGAGGTCGCGCGCAAATTGCTTCATCGCGGCTTCGATCGCCGCCGGGCTCGTGATGCCCTGCTGCATCAGCAGCGCCGCGAACGCCGAAACGTGCGGCGTCGCCATCGACGTGCCCTGAAAGTAGTAATACGCAAACGCGTCGGCGCGCGGCGGCCGCACCTCGGCCGGACCGCGCTGATACGTATGGAGCAGGTCCTGGTCGAGCGTCTGTTGGAGAATGCCGCCAGGCCCCCCGTCCCGGCGCTGATCCCCGCCCGGGGCGGCGATCTCCACGTAGGTGTTGGTCGTCGAGTAATACGCGCGCTCGAGGGCACGTCCGACCGCCGCTACGGCCACCATGCCGGCAATCCCGGACGCTGGCTGCGCGGTGCGATTGGGGGCGTTGCCAATGTCCCCGCTGTTGCCTGCGGCCACGGCCACGAACACTCCGCGCCCGACCGCGTAGCGAATGGCGTCCTCGACGACGAAGGCGGCGCCGCCGCCGGTGCGGCCAATGCTCATGTTAATGATGTTTGCGCCGTTGTCGGCGGCATAACGGATCCCGCGGGCCACGGTGTCGTCGGTGCCGACGAACGGACTGTCAAACACGAAATCCCACATCTCGTCGATAACCTTCACCGGCATGATGCGGACGTTGTACGCCATGCCGGCCACGCCGACGCTGTTGTTCGTCAATTGCCCGATCGTCCCGCTGACGTGCGTGCCGTGGCCATCGAGGTCGACCGGCAAATCGTCATCCCAGATGAAATCGCGCGGCGCCACGAATTTCGCGTCGCCCAGTTCGGGGGCGACCGCAAACGGCACATCGACCGGTCCGAGCGCGGGGTATAGCGGACCATTGGGCGTGACACGGAACGCAAAGCGCGAGTTGTAGCGGATGCTCATGGTACGGAACGCGACCCCGCTGTCGAGGACGGCGACGACGATTTCGCTGCCGGCGGACGGCTGAATGTCCCACGCTCGTTCCATGTCGATCGCGGGAAAGTTCCACTGGCGGTCGTAGAGCGGATCGTTGGGCCGCAGCATCGGGTAATTGCGATACCGCGGCTGCGCATACTCCACGTCGGGCCGGGTGCGGAGCTCCGCGGACACCGCTTCGGGATCGGCGTCGGCGTCGATGTCCATGATGTCGAAATCGGCGTAGGACGGACGCTTGATGCGGGAGGCTTCGACTTCCTGCATCGCCGACGCCTTGCCATTCTGGCCGGCGCCATCGCGGAACTTCACAATCACCGAGCCGTTGAGCATGAGGCGATCGCTGACGGCGCTGTCGGCGCGCTCGACTGTTGCCAGCCCGCGTGTGCTGCGCCCACCCGGGTGCAGGGGCAGATCGCGCTCGCGCAGCCCTCGATCGATCCCGGCCAGCCCGGTATCGCTGACGAT
>JACCSI010000142.1 GCA_013813075.1 Acidobacteriota bacterium
CGGTTTGCTGCGGCCGATCGATGCCGCTCATCATGTCGCTGTTGACGGTGGTCATTGGCATCGGTTGGACGGGTGCGGTGGGTGCATTTGCCGTTTTAACTGCAGCCGGCGGTGACGCCGGAGTCCGCGCAGATGCAGCGGATGCGGGCTGGCCTACCGACGCCGCGGGTGAGGCAGGTGCAACCGGCTGGGAACCGGACCCTGCCGGGGCTCGAGGCGATGCCGAGACGGCCGCGGCGGGGGCCGGGGCGCCGATGACCGTGATCGTGGTCTCGCGCGCCGCGGTGGCGCGATCCCCGACCCGAGCATGTGCGTCGACACGCAGCACGTACAACCCGGGTGCGATGTCACGAAGAGGAATGCGCGCCGAGAAGCCGTAGCCGCCGCTGTTGCCCTTGAGCTCTGCGCTGTCACGCTCCTCGCGCGTCTGGAACACCGTCTGTCCTCCTTCGGCTTTCATCGCCAGGTTGATCTCGACCTTGTGCGCAGGTCCGTTCCCGGACTCGTAGACCTCGGTGAACAACGCGATTTCGTCGTTCTGGCCAAATTCGCGGTAACTCGTGAGCGGGCCGGGCAAGAGCTTCTGCAGCGGATCTTTCGGGCGCGCCGTTGGTGCCAGGCTGGTGGCCGCAGATGTCAAGGCGAGGCTGCTCATCGACAACCGCTCTTTCGCGTAATCCGGCACCTCGATGTCGTAGAGGACCGAACCAGACCGACGGGTATTGGCTTCGCGGGCGGCAACGCGCAGTTGGTAACGTCCCGGCGGCAGGTCGAGCGACGAGATCACCCGAAACCCCGCAGCGCGAAGCCGTGCGACGGTGTCCGGCTTCAACGCCAGATTCAGGGTGTTGCGGTCGCCGAAGAAGGACTTACCCTTCTGGTCGACGGCCAGCCACGCCACCTCGAGGTCGTTGTGGAAGGTGCCGCCTTTGTCGACCAGCACTAGATCGCGCCCGCCGACGAGCGTTGACACGACCACGGTCCCGCTGTTGTCGGGACCCTTGAACACGCTGGCCGTCACGGCGATCGGCAACCCGCTTACCGGCACCGGGCTGCTCATCGCCTCGCGCAACTCGGCCGACGCGTCGTTGGGCCCCGCCAGCTTCGAGTCCGGCGTGCGCCCCCGAGGCGCGACGTAGCCGCGCCGCGCCCGGACCGTGAGGCCCGGCGTCTTCACGCGCACTTCGATTTTGCGGAAGCGGCCATCGCGGCGATCGTTGGCCGGGTAATAGCCGAGCACGTAGTACGAGCTGTTCTCCTCCACCAGACGCGCAAACGCACCGGGGATGTCGTTGTTGTTGACCACGGCAAAACCGCCGGTTTCTTCCGACAACACGCGCAGGCTGTCTTGCCCGTTGCGGACTTCGCGCAGTAACGCGCTGCTGTCGAGTCCGAGGGTCGTGTCTTCCGGAAAGGATTGGATGTCGATGCCGGTATCGGAGCCGGCGCCCAGCCCGCGGACGTCAACGCCGTAAAAGGCGACATTGGCGCGCGTGGCGGCAGCAATGGCGTCGCGGGTCGCCTCGATCACCGACGTGGCATCTCGGTTGTTGAACGGATCGCTGATGTCGTAATCAATGCCTTCGCTGAAATAGACCAGCGCTTTGCGGCGGCCGCGTACGCCTTCCATGATCTGCGCCAGGTTCTTGAGCGAGTCGAGCGTGTTGCGGGCATGGTAGCCGCGTTCCGACGCGTCGGGGTCGTCGATACGCTCGCCGGCTCCACGCCTGCCACGCGTCATCTGTTCCTGGTCAAGACGCCCCAGCAAGGCGGACCGAAGCTTGCGGCCGCTGAATTTGTCGATCGCGCTCAACAACAGGCGGGAATTGCTGGTGAATTCCTGCCCCCCGCCGGTGCGACCGCTGGTGTGCATGACGGCGGCGACGTCGGTGCTGCCGACATAACGCTCGACAAACTGGCGCGCTGCCAGACGGGTTCGTGCCGCGAGCAGCGGTGTCGTATGCAAGTCGTCGAGAACGATGAGATAGACGCGCCCGGTGTAACCCGACGCGTTGGTTTGCACGTCCGCTTCGATCGGCTGGCTCGCAAACAGTGGACGGGCCTGCCGCTCCACCGACAGGTTGACAAGATTGAACACGCTGACCGGCTGCGGCTTGCCGTCTTCAAAGATTTCGAAGTCGCCCTGCGCGAGGCCGGTGACGAATTTGCCCTGGGCGTCGAGAACCCGCGCGTCCACTTCAACGTAATTGACTTCGGCACGGAACGTCACTTGCGGCGGTGGCTGGTCGGTGGACGGCTGCGCGCCGGCGCCCTGGCCCGCCATCGATGCGCTCGCCAGCACGACTCCCAACGTAAGACCAAAGATCTTCTTTTTCATAGAGTTACAGTGTCGGCACACGCCCTTTCATTATAAGACGCCAGCCCGAAACCGTGGGTTTCCTTCAGGGCAGGTGGCACGTCCCGCGGGCCTGGGTTGCACCTTCTTGACATCATCTTGAAAACTTTGCCGATGAGCCGAACGTTGAAAGAGTTC
>JACCSI010000144.1 GCA_013813075.1 Acidobacteriota bacterium
AACGAACCCCAGAACGAACCGGGCGCTCAAACCGCGCAGTCGCCGCCTCCGGATCGGGCAGTCGAACGGGGTGGTGCAGGCCGTGGCGCGCCGTCCGCGGGTGTGCCGTCCAACAACCAGCCGCCGCCATCAGGCGGTCAAGGTGGAGCGCGCCGCCGCCCGCCGTCATAGACGCGCCGGTGCGACGCGATTCCCGATTCGCACACCGCATCGTGCAGTGCGGACTGCACGATGCGGACTGAGCCCTCAGCCCTGACTGACCCGCTTCATGAAATACGTCGTCAAAGTCGCCCGGCAAGCCAGCATCGTGGCGCTGTTCATCGTCGCGGCCCTGCTCGGGACGTTGAGCGGGGTGCTGTTTGCTTACGCTGACGACCTGCCGATCATCACGGCGCTCGACGACTACGACCCGCACACCATCACGCGAATTCTGGGCCGCAATGGCGCCGTCGTCGGAGATTTCGCCGTCGAGCGGCGCGAGGTCGTCACGTACCAGCAGATTCCGGAGAACCTGCGCCACGCGATCGTCTCGGCCGAGGACGGCGGCTTCTTTGATCACGCGGGGCTGAGTATTTCGAAGATGGTGCTGGCGCTGGTGATGGATCTGGTCGCCCCAGGCAAGACACCGGGCGGCAGCACAGTGACCCAGCAGCTGGCGCGGAATCTCTTCCCGTCCGAAATCGGCTTCAATATCGGCGATCGCAGCTGGGAACGGAAGGTCAAGGAATCGCTCGTCGCGATGCAGATCGAGAAGCGGTACACGAAAGAAGAGATCTTCACGATGTACTGCAATCAGATCTATTGGGGTCACGGCGCCTACGGCGTCGAGGCAGCGTCACAGCTGTACTTCGGCAAGTCTGCACGCGACTTGAGCCTCGAAGAAGCGGCGCTCATTGCCGGCATCATCCAGGGCAACGTCCGCCAGAGCCCGTACGTCAACCTCGATGCCGCCATGCGGCGCCGCAACTACGCCCTGCAGCGCATGGCCGACGAAGGCTACATCACGCGCGAGGTCGCGGAGGCCACCAGGCGAAAGCCAATCGTGACACGCGGGCAACCTGGCCAGGCGTCGTCGATCGCGCCGTACTACATCGAAGAGGTGCGCAAGTACGTCGAAGCGAAATACGGCGCGAAGGCGTTGTATGAAAAGGGACTGACCATTCGGACGACGCTGGACGCCGATCTTCAGCGCGCGGCGAACCGTGCGCTCGACCACGGGTTGCGGCAAGTCGCACGGCGGCGCGGCGCGTGGCGAAAGCCGGCCCGCAACATCCTCACTGAGGGGCACACGCTTGCCGACTTCCACCACGACCGATGGGCGCGTCCGGCGGCCCCAGGCGATATTGTCCCGGCCGTGGTGATGTCAGTGGACCCGCGCGCCGCTCGCGGGGCGACGGCACAAGTGCGCTTCGGTCAATTCAGCGCGCCCCTGGTCCGGGCCGGCTTTCAGTGGACGCGACGCTCGCACCCCGCCGACCTGGTCCGTCCCGGCGATTTGATTGAGGTCGGAGTCGTCACGCTCGACGAGACATCGGGCACGGCAACGGTCACGCTCGAGCAGCAGCCACAGATCGAAGGCGCGATCGTGGCGCTCGACAATCGCACCGGCCAGATTCTGGCGATGGTGGGCGGCTTCAGCTTCGCCCGCAGCAAGTTCAATCGCGCGACACAGGCGCACCGGCAGATGGGGTCTACCTTCAAGCCGTTTCTGTACACGGCGGCCATCGATCGCGGGTTGACTCCGACGTCGATCCTGGTGGACGCACCTGCGGCGTTCAATGCAGGGGCCGGTCAGCCACCGTATGCCCCGGGCAACTACGACGGGAAATTCGAGGGCGCCATGACCTTGCGCCGTGCGTTGGAACAATCGCGCAACATTCCCGCCGTCCGGGTGATGGAGATGCTCGGCCCGCAACAGGTCGTGTCCTATGCCAGGCGCTTTGGTTTCCCAGAGACGTTTCCGGCGTACCTGTCGACTGCGCTGGGCGCCGCGGAATCTACGCTCCTCGAGATCACGAGCGCCTACACGGCCTTCCCCAACCAGGGCATCCGCCTGCAACCGTACCAAGTGACCGCAGTGGTGGATCGCGAAGGCAACGTTCTCGAGGAAACGCGCCCGGCCCCGCGCGAAGCGATTCGTGCCGACACGGCGTTTGTCATGACCAATCTGCTGCGCGGCGTGGTCCAGCACGGCACCGCCGCGGCGGCCAACCGCCTGAAGTGGCCTCTCGCCGGCAAAACCGGCACAGTTGATGACTACACCGATGCGTGGTTCATCGGGTTCGACCCGAACATCACTGTCGGCGTCTGGGTAGGCTACGACGAAAAAAAACCAATTGGCAGCGGCGAGACGGGCGGGGTCACAGCGTTGCCGATCTGGATCGACTTCATCGCGGAATACATCCGGCTGCGCGGCGACCGCGAGCACCCGCCGGACTTCGAGCCGCCCGGTAACATCATCTTTGTCGCCGTCGATTACGCCACCGGTGAATCCCCGGCCGATCCCGCGGCGGCGATCAGCGAAGCATTCATCTCCGGCACCCAGCCAGACAAGCCGCCGCCTCCCCAGTAGCGCACGTACGGACAGCGGTCGCAGCGATCAGTTTCGAGACCTGGTTTTCTCTGGTCTGCTGTTGTGTTCTGCGGACTCAGTGGCCGCGGCCGCGGCCACGTCAGTCGTCGTCATCCGCGCCGGACGTGCCGAGCGTGCCGGAAGCTTTCTGCATCAGGTAGGTCTTGATCAAGGCGTCGATGTCACCGTCGAGGACGCGCTGCACGTCGCCCACCTGCATTTTGGTGCGGTGGTCCTTGATCATCTGATACGGTTGCAGGACGTAACTGCGAATCTGGCTGCCGAACGCGATGTCCTTCTTGGCACCGCCGATCTGCGCCATCTTGGCGTCCTGCTCTTTCTGTTTCAGGTCGTAAAGTTTCGACTTCAACACTTTCATGGCGACGTCGCGGTTCTTGTGCTGTGAGCGCTCGTTCTGGCATGACGTCACGATGCCGGTGGGCAGATGCGTAATCCGGACCGCCGAATCGGTGACGTTGACGTGTTGTCCGCCGGCGCCGCTCGACCGGAAGGTGTCGATGCGCAGGTCTTTCTCGTTGATCTCGATGTCGATCGCGTCATCGATCTGCGGCCAGACGTAGACCGACGCAAATGACGTGTGCCGCCGGGCCGCCTGGTCGAATGGAGAAATGCGCACCAGGCGGTGGACGCCGGCTTCCGCGGCCATCAGCCCAAAGGCATATTCGCCGTTAAGCGTGATGGTGGCGCTCTTGAAGCCCGCCTCTTCGCCCGGCTGGTAATCGAGCACCTCGCGCTTGAGGCCCCGGCGCTCGGCCCACTTCAAGTACATGCGCAGCAGCATCTCGGCCCAGTCCTGCGACTCGGTGCCGCCGGCGCCCGGGTGGATGGTCACGATCGCGGAGGCGCGGTCGTGCTCGCCTCCCAGCATTTTCTTGATCTCCGCGGCGTCGATCTCGGCTTCGAGCGCCTCGAGCGATCGCTGGAGGTCGGCGCTGACATCCTCGCCCTGTTCCGCCCACTCCAGCAGGACGCCCAGGTCGTCAAGCCGAACGACCAGCGAGTTACGCAGTTCCACTTCCTCGGCCAGCCGGCGCTGGCGTTGCAGAACCTTCTGGGCTTCGAGCTGGTTCGACCAGAAATCGGACGCGCCCACGCGGGCCTCGATTTCGTTCAGTTCGTTGGCAGGATTGGCGGCGTCAAAGATAGCTCCGCAGGTCTTTCTCGTTGATCTCGATGTCGATCGCGTCATCGATCTGCGGCCAGACGTAGACCGACG
>JACCSI010000168.1 GCA_013813075.1 Acidobacteriota bacterium
GCACCAATCTCGTTCGCTCCTTGGAGGAGCAGCACGGCTTCCGGCCGGACACTCGACATCACACCGGGCAGTCGAATCGCGCCGTCCTCAGCCCATTCGCCTGGCGAGCCGGCGTTAATCACCTGAAAAGCGGTGGCTTGTCCGGTGTATCGAGCCCGAAGCTGCATCAGCAGCTGTGTCGGATACGAGGCCGATGGAATCACGACCAGCCGACTGTTCACCGAACCGTCGCCCAGCCGGGTGCCTGTCGGTGTGGTGACTTCGCCAGCGGTCGTGCTGTCGCCAAACGCCAGGAATCGCGTCCGCAACAGCTGCGGAACTGGCGCGGTTACTGTGACGGTAAACGAACACGAGGTCGATGCGGACGCAGCATCGGTCGCCGTGCACAGTACGGCGGTGGCGCCGACGGTGAAGGGCGAGCCGGACGTGCGCGTGCAGCTCACTTGGACCGGGCCAACGCCGCCGGTCGTCGCGGGTGCGGTAAACATCACGACCACCGCCGCGCCCGCAGGCGACGGCACGGTGACGTTGGTCGGGCACGAGATGGACAGCGCCGGGGTTGGCGCTGGCGTCGGGGACGTCACCGGTGGGTTGGGGCTCTGTGGCGTCGGCGCTGTGGGCGACGAGCAACCGGTTGCGAGGAAGAGACACGCCGCAACGATGCCAAAGTTGGAGGCGGCTCGGTTCAAGTGGAACGTCGGAGCCATGGGGGTCCAGAATTGTACTACGCGGCCGGTTAGCCGGGCGCGAACTCGTAACAACCGGGGGTCAGGAGGACGTTGCCGCCGGGTGTAAAAAAGAGACTGCTTGGCGGCAGCACCCCCGCGGCACGGAACTGCACGGTCCGCGTCTTTTCGCCGTTCGCGTCGAAGACGTAGGTGAACGGGATCACGAAGGATACCCACAGATTGCCGGCGGCATCGACCGCGGCGGTTCGCACTGTCGGTACCACAAGAGGAAGCTCGGTGCCGGCCGCGGTCCGCCGCGGCCACGTTTTGGGCATCTGCTCGATCAGCGGGTCCAGCTCACGCCCCTGCATGACGCGCTCGAACAGCAGTCGCCCTTGCGCGTCGTAGCGGCGGAACACCGGCGCCCCGGCGACAAACACGAAGTAGTAACCGCCTGCAGGATGCGGCAACGGCATGCCGGTATTCATCGCCAGATGCAGTTGACGGTCGTTGCCGAAAGCGGTGGCGCGCAGTGCCCCGATGGACCGCACCGGTGTGCCGGCAAGGCCGTACTCGGTGATGAGCGACCCGGTCTCGGGTTGATTCAGCGCAATGCCGTCGCCAAGAAAGGCCAGCGTGCTGACGCCGCCGATTGCGAGCCCGCCGATGCTGACGCGCGTTTCCGCACGACCCGGCAGAAAGAAGCCCGCGACCCACTTGCCGGACGAGTCGAACACCTGCAGCCGCTCCTGGCCCATCGGGGCGTCGGACACGGCAAACGTCCCGTTTGGCGCAACATCGAACGCCGCCGGCTCGAGGACACGTCCCTCTTCGCTGCCGATGCCGACGATTTTGCGCAGCGTTCGGCGGTCCGCGTCAACGCTGTAGACCGAATGGGCGCGTTTGTCGAAGACGTAGTACATACCAGACGGGGTCTGTTGCAGCCCCAGCGGCTCGCGGAAGACATTGCAGGTTTCGGGTGGCAGGCCGCCGACAGCGCGCAACGTCTCGATGCGCCCTGGCGACGCTGTCTGCGGAAGGAAGAACGAAGAACCAAGAACCGCGGCGGGCGCAAGAATGAACGATGAAAACCCGAGAACAAGCAGCGTCACCGGAAGGACGAAGAACGCCTGAACGACCTGTTGCACGTCCGTGTTGCTTATTCCCGGTTTGAACTTCTCGTGGCCCTCGACCCGCCCGCCGTCAGTACTTGACGATTTCGCGGATAGCGTGCAGCACGTCGCTGGATTGAGGAAGAATCACTTCCTCGAGTTCCGGACAGTACGCGACCGGGCAATCCATCGCGGCGACGCGCTTGATCGGCGCGTCGAGGTACGCAAAGAGCTCGTCGCCGATGCGCGCCGCGATCTCGGCACCAAACCCGCACGTCAGCTGATCTTCGTGCGCGATAACGACCCGGTTTGTCTGCTTCACCAGTTCGGCAATGCCTTCCCAGTCGTACGGCATGATCGTGCGCAGGTCGAACACCGCCGCACTCACCCCGTCCTTCTCTGCCTGCTGAGCGGCGAGTAGGGACCGTTGCACGAGCGCCCCCCAAGTCAGCACAACCACGTCGGTGCCTTGCCGACGCAGTGCGCCCTTCCCGAATGGAATCATGAAATCGGCGCCGGGGTAGGCGCCCTTGTTATAGGTCTGGCGATAGAGGTGCTTGTGCTCCAGAAACAGCACCGGATCGTCGCAGCGAATCGCGGTGCGGAGCAGGCCCGCGGCGTCGCTGGCGTTTGAGGGAAACACCAGGCGAATGCCCGGGCAGTGGGCGAAGATGCTGACACCCGACTGGCTGTGATACGGCGCGCCACCCCGGAGATAGCCGCCGATCGGCACCCGCACGACCATCGGGCACGAGAAGTTGTTCGACGAGCGATACCGCAGCATCGACATTTCGTCTTTGAGCTGCATCATGGCCGGCCAGATGTAGTCGAAAAACTGGATCTCGACGACCGGCTTGATGCCGCGCGTGGCCATGCCCACGGCACGTCCGATGATGTTGGCCTCGGCGAGCGGCGAGTTGAATACTCGGTCGGAGCCGAATTGGCGCTGCAATCCGTGCGTTACCTTGAACACCCCGCCCTTGCCGGACACATGCGCCAGCGATGCAGCCTTACTGGCATCAGCCACATCTTCGCCAAACACGACGATGCGGGGGTTACGGGCCATCTCGTCCTTCATCGTGCGATTGATGGCGGAGACCATGGTGTCGGGCTTGCCTTCGGGCTGCGCCTCGGTCTCGAAGGCCGACGAGGTCGGGTCGACGTCGGGGGAGTAGACATACCAGTCGGCCGTCTCTATTCCCGGCTTGGGCGCGGCGAGTGCGGCGCTGGTAGCCTCGGCAATCTCGCGGTCGACGTCTGCCGCGATGGCTTCGATGTCGGCGTCGGTGGCGAGCTTCTCGGTCAGAAGGAATTGGCGCATGCGCGTAACCGGGTCGCGCCGCGCTTCGCCTTCTCGCTCGTCCGCCGTCTTGTACAACCTTTCGTCATCTGACAGCGAGTGGGAGTACGGCCGGGTGACCTTGGCATGAACAAACGCCGGCTTGCGTTCGCGACGAACGTAGGCGACCGCTTCACCCATCGTCCGGTAGCTGACGAGGAAGTCGGTGCCGTCGCAGCGCAGGACCTTGAGATTCGGGAACGACTCGACCAGCCTAGAGACGTCGCCGCCGGCGGTCTGTACTTCTACGGGTACCGAAATGGCGTAGCCGTTATCTTCAACGAGAAACAATACTGGCGTGTTGCGCGTGCAGGCCGTGTTGAGAGATTCCCAGAACTCGCCTTCGCTGGTTGCGCCCTCACCGATCGACATATAAGTGAGTTCGTCGGACTGGAATCGCTCGGTGCGATCGGGAATGTCCGTCAACCGTTCGTACATCATTCCGGCTTCCGCCGCGCCCACGGCGTGCAGACACTGCGTGCCCGTCGGGCTGCCCTGCGACGGGATGTTCAGGGCCTTGTGCCCCCAGTGGGACGGCATCTGGCGGCCGCCGGAATTGGGGTCGTCCTTGGCGCCCACTGCCGAGAGCAGCATCTCGTGCGGCGTCATGCCCAGCACGAGACAGAGCGCGCGATCACGATAATAGGGATAGAACCAGTCGGAGCCCGGGCGCAGGTGCAGGCCCGCCGCCGTGAGGATGCACTCATGCCCGGCGCCGCTGATTTGAAAGAAAATCAGGCTTTGATTCTTGAGCTGAATTTCCTTGTCATCGAGGCGGCGCGACAGCAGCATGGTTCGGTACGCGCGCACCAGTTGCTCTCGCGTCAGTCCTTCGAACGCGGGTTCTGCTGACGTCATCGCGCTTGCGGAACTGCTCCGTGTTTCGGTGCCGGGCGCCAGCGTCGATCCCTTCATGGTGACCGGAATTATATCACTCGACCCTGGTGCTATAATTCGCGCCAAGTTCAAGTTGGCCCGATAGTTACAGCCGCTGCCGTTGGCTCCGTCTCATTGATGCGACGGATCGCCGCTCCCCACTTCCGCCACGGCGGACCGACCAATGGGAGAGCGGTAGTAATGGCATTCACCACGCACGAGTCGATCAGAAGGCGCACGCATGGATAAACCGACAGTACGGCTGCACCGCTGGGACGAGATAGCACTCGACAAAGTGACCGAGATGATTTCGCGCAAAATCGTCACTGGCGAGCGCGAGATGCTCGCGCAGATCTATTTGAAGCGCGGGGCACTGGTGCCGATGCATTCACACGAGAGCGAGCAGATGACGTACCTCCTGCAGGGGGCGCTCAAGTTCTTGATCGACGGCGAAGAGATCACCGTGCGCGAGGGCGAAGTACTTCATATCCCGTCCTGGGTGCCCCACCAGGCCGAGGCGCTCGAGGACACGTTCGAACTCGATCTGTTCAGCCCGATTCGGCAGGACTGGCTCGATGGCACCGACGCCTACTTCCAGGAGAAGACCAAGGTCGATTGAGGCGATGTGCGCCGACTAATGCTGAACCATGGAAGTCATCGTCACGCTGGTCGTGGTGTTGGCACTCACCCTGCTGATGATCAGCCTG
The DNA here is from genome assembly GCA_013813075.1 of Acidobacteriota bacterium. Taxonomy (GTDB): domain Bacteria; phylum Acidobacteriota; class Vicinamibacteria; order Vicinamibacterales; family UBA2999; genus JACCSI01. The sequence continues at coordinate 4,703 of JACCSI010000168.1, forward strand.
TACAGCCGCCTCATCGAGCTCCGCAAACAAGTCAAGACCGGCTGGAAACAACTCGCCACGCAGTTGCAGCATCGTCACGAACTGGCGACCAACCTCGTGAGTGCAGCGGGCGAGGCCGTAGACGCCGAACAGGCCGCTCTTGACGCGATCGTCGCCGCCCACAACCGCGCGATGACCGCACGGGGACCCTCCGACGCGGCCGCGAAGGAGCAGGAGTTGACGGTCACGCTCAACCGATTGCTCGCGCTGGTTGAAACGTCGCCACGGATGCTCGCAGCTGAGAACCTCCGCGCCGTGCAGCACCAGCTGACGGCAAACGCCGGCAAGGTCGCCGTCGCCCGCGGCGTTTACAACGACATTGCCACCAAGTACAACACCGCAACGCGCGCCATGCCACACAAGATGATCGCAGCACTTGGCAGCTTTCCTCCCGCAGAGCTGTTCGAAGCGAACACAGCGTGACGGCCTAGTGGATGTGTTTCTTCCAGACGCTCTTCCAGTCATCGTCGGTTTGATTGCGTCCGCCTGAGTAGACACCGAACTTGCTCCGCGCCCGGGCCATCCGCCACTTGAGCCAGCGGTACTTCAATTCCTTCAGTGGTCCGCCGCCCCGTAGCGTTGTCAGATAGAAATAGCCGACGACAAGACCGCCCAGATGCGCCGTGTGCGCGACGCCGCTACTGCCGGCGCCCAGCGACGAGTTGAAGACAAGTGCGCCGGCGATAATCACGTAGTACTTCGCCTGGATCGGAAAGATCAGCAGGAAAATCGTGCGCCGTGGAAAGTGCATGCCGTAGGCGAGCAGCACACCGTAACACGCGCCCGACGCCCCGATCATGACGCTGTGATACAGCGAGTCCGCATAGGGCAAGGGGCTGACCGACCAGAGCAGTGTGACCAGTGCCGCCCCGATGCCGGTGACGAAGTAATACTTCGTGAAGAACCGTGTCCCCCAGGTCCGCTCGAGTTCCGTCCCGAACATCCAGAGCGACAGCATGTTGAACAAAAGATGCATGACGTCACCATGCACGAAGAGATAGGTGACGAGCTGGTAGATGGCGAGATCCTCGAAGACTGCCCGCGGCACGACGCCAAGCCGCACCATGATGGCCGGCACCACCATCGTGACGAGGAACACGGCGACGTTGGCAATGATGAGGGACTTGATGGCCGGCGACGGCGCGCCGGGACCAAACGAGTACGAAGCGTTGCCGTATTCCGGGTACCGCGCCATTTCAAAAGCGTACTACAAAGGCAAAAGAGTTCAGGCACTTCACTCGGGTCTGAGCGGCGACAGCCCGGCGGGCACGTGACTGGGGATCCTGCGGGGGAGCGGCAGGGCAAAGAGCGCCGCGAAAAGCGGGACCACGGCCGTGATCGAGAGCGCCACGTTCAGCCCCAGGCTGTCGCCAAGCAGGCCCACGACTGGCGCCAGGAGCGACCCGACCCCCCATGCGAACCCCATCATCAGGGACGACACGGTCGCAGCGCTCACCGGCGCAATCTGCTGTCCAAACGTCACGTTCACCGGCAGGGTCGACTGCAACAGAAACCCGCCGATGGACACGAGCGCGGTCAATCCCCAGCCCGATGCCAGTTGCCCCACCAGCAGAAACGGCACCGCGGAAACGAGCGACCAGATGATGACTTGCCGTGCGCCATAGCGATCGGCGAGCGGTCCGCCGAGAAAACCGCCCACGGTGCTGACGACCAGATATGCAGACACGGCGGCGCTGGCTTCGTTGACGCCCATCCCCTGACGGGTCAACAGCACTGGCAGAAACACCGAGAGGCTGTTGGCGGTCAACGTCCGCAGGACCACGATCATGTAGAGCAGCGCGAGCGGCTTGGCGTAGGGGCGTAAATGTCTCCACCCCTCCTTCGCGTGCTTGCGCGGTATCTCGACTCGCTGTATCAGTCGCAACGTGTAACTGAGTGCGACCAAGCCAGGCACCGCCACAAACCACGCCCACTGGTGGCCGAGCAGCACGACTGAGGGCGCAAACACGAGTGGCGCCAACGCGAAGCCCAGCGATCCGCCAGAAATGTGGGCTGACATCGCCAGTCCCTTGCGATCACCCGACACGGCATGCACCAGCGCTGCGGCCGGCGGATGAAAAGCCGCGCCGCCGAGTCCACCAATCAGCAACAGTGCCGCCAGAGCCGGGACGGTGGTCGCGCTGCCGAGGGCACTGAGGACCACCACGGACAGAAGCGGACCACCGATCAACAGGACGCGGGGCCGCCACCGATCTGCAAGCGTGCCGAAGCCGAGCTGCGACACGGAGCTGGCGAGCTGAAAGCACATCGCCAGCAAACCCACGGTTGCAAGCGACAGATTCAGTTGCGGAATGAGCAGCGGCAATAACGGGGCGAACATATTGCCGTATGCGTCGACAACGAAATGGGTTGAGGCCGTTGCCCAGACTGTCGGATGCAGGCCGAATCGCTTCACCGTCGCATCCTACGCACGCGACCGAGCACCAGAGTCCGGGCCTCCTCGAACTCGCGCAGCCGCAGGATCCACGCCATCATCGACAACACCGCCAGCGCCACCGCGATTGCCGCGCCGACCCGCAGCACTTGAACTGGTATCGCGGCGCCTGGGAACAGATGCCGTAGCCCTGCCTCGGTCGACCATGCCGCACCGCCCATCACAAGCGCAGCGATCGTGGCCTTGATGAAGGTGATGGTGATGCGCCCCGCCTCGATGCCGCCCAGCTCGCGCCGCAGCCAGATCAACTGAATGGTCCCGTTCACGATCGCGGCCAGCGAGGTGCCCAGCGCGAGTCCGGCAAACCCCATCAGCCGCACCAGCGTCATGTTCAACAGCACGTTGACCGCAACAGACGCGACGCTGGCCATGACCGGAATGCGGCTGCGATGCAGCGCATAAAATGCCGGCGAGACGATGCGGACGACCGAATACCCGACCAGCCCAATGGCGTAGAACTGCAGCGCGCGGGCGGTCGCGGCCGTGTCGCGCGACGTAAACTGGCCGTGCTCGAAGATCACCGAGATAATCGGGCCGGCCAGCGCTATCAATCCCACCGTTGCCGGAATGTTGAGGGCCAGCATCAGCCCAATCGCCGAGGCCACCGTGGCGCGCATCTGCGCGGTGTTGTTCTCTGCCGCCAGACGCGACAACGCCGGTGTCGACGCCGCGGCAATCGAGACGCCAAACAAGCCAATCGGCAGATACATCACGCGAAACGCGTAGTCGAGCCAGGCGACGGCCCCGGTGCCTTCGCCGGCCGCAAACTGCGTGTTCACTAGGATGTTGATTTGCGTCGCCGCCATCCCGATGGTTCCCGGTCCCATCAGCAGCAGCACACGGCCCAATGCGGGATCGCGTGTGTCCAGCGCCGGACGGTAGCGATAGCCCTCCCGGCGCAGCGGGCGCCACTGTATCGCCAGCTGCCCGAGCCCGCCCACCAGCGTCGCCATCGCCATCAGCACGATGGGCTCAATGCCGATCTGCGGCGAGAAAGGCACGAGGGTGACCGCGATGCCAATGGTCGCGACATTGAACATCGCCGGCGATAACGCCGGGATAAAAAAGTGTCCGAGGGCGTTGAGCATCCCCATGAACACCGCCGCCAGCGCCACCAACGTCAGAAACGGCACCATGATGCGCGCGAGGTAAACAGTCAGCTCGAGCTTGCCGGGAACTCGCGCGTAATCCGCTGCATAAAACCGTACGAGCGGTTCAGCGAAGATCATCCCGGCCACCGCCAGCACGACGGTAATGAGGACCAGTGCCGTAATCACCGAGTTGGCGAGGCGCCAGGCACGCGGTTTGCCCTCGGTCGTGAGCGCACGCGTGAACGTCGGGACAAATGCCGCGCTCATCGCGCCCTCCGCGAAGAGGTCGCGGACCAGGTTGGGAATGCGGGAAGCGACGCGGAAGGCATCCATGGCGTCGCCAGCGCCGAAGTAAAAGGCCAGCACCTGATCGCGGACCAGCCCGAGAAGTCGGCTGGTCATGGTCGCCAGACCGAAGAGTCCGGCCGAGCGCGCCAGTCTTGGGGAAGCCTCGGACATCAGGTGAGGCCTCAGGGTAACACGCCAAAAATAAAGGGCCCCAGCCTGGTAGCTGGAGCCCTTAAGGAGGATGGTGAGAGGCTGACTAGGCCTTTCAAACCTATAGACGGTTCAAACGGCCGAAATGTTTGATCGGCTGATTCAGGATAGAAAGGCTTCAGGGACGGGCCGAGTGATGAGCCTCAGTTCAGCTTTGCCTTGACCAGTTCGCTGACTTTTTTTCCATCGACGGTTTTCCCGGCCAACCGGGCCATGACCGCCTTCATGACTTTGCCCATCTCCTTGGCCGTCGTGGCACCAGTGTCGGTCACTGCCTGCGCGACCGCATCTTCAAGCTCTGCGTCCGCCACGGACGGTGGAAGGTAGGTCTCGAGAATCACGATTTCCGCTTGCTCCTTCCCGGCCAGGTCGGTGCGTCCGCCCGCCGTGAACTGATCGATCGAATCGCGGCGCTGCTTGACCAGGCTCGAAACCACCTGCAACTCTTCAGCGGTGTCGAGGTCGCGATTCTTCTCGACGCTCTTGTTCATGATGGCGGCCTTCAACATCCGAAGCGGCGTCAATCGCGCCGCGTCCTTGGCTTTCATCGCCGCTGCAATGTCGGCCGTGAGCGTCTCGCTTAGTGACATGGTCTGCGTTTCCTTTTCGATAGCGAGGGTTCTGGCCCCGCCGGGGCCGGCCCTACGGCCTGAGATGACACCGATGAAAACCTAGCGGGGACCGAACTCGAAGCGACGGAAGAACCGCTATGCTTTAAACGTTGATCGGGGGAGGGCAGAATGGCGGCCCAGCGGCCAGCATCAATGATCCAACTCCCCATCGCCCCAGGTGAAATGCCATCCGTCGGTGTTGTCGTAAAAGTCCTGAGGCACCTGCACCGCATTCACTTTGGCATTCAATGGCACATGGGACTTCACCACGAAGTATCCCGAACGGCGAAGGACCCGCCGAAACTTTGCGTGCTGGACGTAACAGCGGATCTTGTCGGAATCTTCGGCTCGCGCTTCACGGTCAACCCAGCCTAGCAATGTCTTCAAACCGCGCTCATCGGCAGGGTCGACGAGGAAATCCACGATCTGCGTCACCCTCCCCTGCGGCTCGCGCAGGTGGCGATACACCGCATAGCCATGCGGCTCCTCGTCCCGTTTCAGCACGGCGACTGAGTAGCGCACGTGTGGCGGCTCGATGAACTTCCAGTTCAGGTAGGCCGCATCACGCCGGACCGCGAGGTCCAGCCGCGGCGCTACTCTCTCCCATAATCGATCCATTGCCCGATCAAAGCGGCGCACGACTTCCACTTGCTCACGCAGGGGACGCGCTCGCGCCACGACGCGCACGAAGGGCAGGGTCACGGCAGAGACCAGTCGATTGATCGGCATTGGCCACGAGGGTCGGCGCAGCGCGCGACGACTGAGGGGCTTCACCAGACACCCGAGCATGCCGGGCTTGGGCCAGCGCATCTTCTCTTCGAGCAGGAAACGCGTCCCGTCGGAGAGGCCGGCGCCGAGCCCGACTCCCGCCTGCCGATCCCAGGCGCGCAGCAGCGCTTCACCCAGTCCCTGGCGCTGTCGCTCGGCCACCACCAGCGGGTCGCTTGACCACGCGCCTTCCGACTCGAGACCACGCATGCTGACGCGCACCGGCATGAGGGGGCAGGCGGCAATGACGGTTGGGCCCTCGCGCACAATCCAGTACGGCGGCTCTGTGGACGGGGTCGCCGGGTTGCGGCGTGCCCAGTCCCATCGCAGACGGACGGCGTCGGCGGCCTGGGTGCCGAAGGTGCGGCGATAGAGCAATTCGACGCCCCGGCGATCGTCAGGGCGGAAGTGGTCGATGTCGGACATGGACGACCAGCGCACTGCCGGTCACCAAATTCTAGTGCGAAGTGGTCC
>JACCSI010000199.1 GCA_013813075.1 Acidobacteriota bacterium
CCGGTGCCCTGCAGAATGCCACCCGATGAGAATGCGCTCTGATGGACGGTCACCTCGGGCCCGAAGCCGCTCAACTCATCAAACGTATCGACGTCGGAGCCACTCTTGTTGTTGTAGGAAAAAAGAAACTGCGTGCTCAACCTGGAAGTCCAGATGGAGTCCAGCCTGGTGGTGAACAGGCCGCCGCCGGTTGACGAGAATCGCGTGGGATGCGTGTGATGCTCCCGGTTGTCGTTGATCGTGACCCGATCATCGGAGGCGGACGTGAGCAGGTTGTGAATCGGAGTCAGCTGCATCGTCCCTTTGGCGAACCACTGTGTCGCTTTGGTCTGATTGTTGAACGGCACGAAATCGGTGCGAAACGCCTGCAGGTGCTCGAGGTTTGCGGGGGTTCGGCTGATGGCGTTCGTCAAACGGTTGACGCGAATCGAGCCGAAAAACCAGACGCGATCTCGCTTGATCGGACCGCCCAACGAACCATCCCATTGGTAGACCTGTTGAACGGTCGGGGTGCCGCCCCCACCGGCTCTGGCACTCTGTGTGTTATCTCCGTTCCACGCCATGGGCTGCAGCGTCGAAGTCGCCTGGCCGTGAAATGCGTTGCCGCCGCTCGGGGTCACGATGTTCACGTTGATTCCGGTGCCCATCGGCGAGGCCGCGTCCACACCGCCCGTTTTCATCTCGACGTCGCCAATCGAGTCGGTGCTCATATTGATGAACGTGGGCTGGGCATCGTAGTAGGACACCGCATTCGCCCCGTCGATACTGATGGCGTGGGTCCAGTGGCCCGATCCCCGGCCGTGATACACCTGTCGGCCACTGTTGTCATCGAACGGCCGTGAATAGATTCCCGGCGTCAGTTCGAGCACGTCTGACCAGTTGCGCCGCGACGACAGCGGGATCTCGCGCTGGAACTCGCCGCTCACGAGGACGCTGCTGATCGGCGCGGAGGTTTCAACCATCGGCGAGTCCGCGGTCACGGTCACGTTCTCTGACAGGGAACTGACCTGCAGTGTGACGTTGACGGTGAAGGTCGCGCCGGCTCGAACGACGATACCGGCGCGGTTGGACGTGGCGAAGCCGGCGAGGTCGGCCTTGACCGAATATTCGCCGGGGGGAAGGCTCCACAGCCGGTAATATCCCGTTCCGTCCGATACCGCAACGCGTTCGCCCTGTAGCGCGGGACCCGTCGCGGTCACTGTGACACCGGGTAGGACGCCGCCCTGCGCGTCGGTCACGTTGCCGACCAATGTGCCGTCCCCGGTCTGCGCGGCGGCAGTGGCACCCACCAGCCAGACCGCACACGCAGTCATCAGGACGATGCGGTAGAACACCTTGCCGTGAATCGATCGCATATCTACCTCCGTGCAGCGGGTCTAGTCACATAGCTTAATGACGCGACGAACAATCGACCTGGGCGCTGGTCCTTTATCCTATTACTGGACCCCGACAATCTTGATGAACTCCGGATCCTGGTGCAGGGCTGCGAACGCCTGGTTGCGTTTGAGCTGGTTCTTGTTGGCGGGGTTCAATTCGACCGCGCGCGCGATGGCGGCAATCGCATTCGCCTTGTCGCCCGTCCGCAAATGAATATTGGCGATCGTCACCCAGGCATTGTCGTTGGTGGGTGACGTGTCTCTGGCGGCGAATGCCTTGTGCAAGGCACCTTTGAGATCCGCGGCAGCGATGTTGGCGTTGGCCTCCGACAGCATTTCTCCTGAACGCACGGCGTGCAGGATGCGACGCAGTTCGCCAAACGGGTCGCGATGCTCGTCGACCCGCAGATCCAGTTCCCGGTCGCCGTAGCCTTGAATGGCGAGCGGTTTCAGGATCATCAGAGACGCCGACTGCACGCCGCGGCGATCTCCTCCTTCAGACTGCCCCGCCTCGAGGGCACTCAACAGGCGTTCGGCGAGTGGGCCAGTCGAGGTCGCGAACGATCGCGCCATGGCCGCGACAACCTCCGGCCCCGCCAGCGTGTTGCCTTGTGCGCAGTAGTTCTCGCCACAGCGGTGACCCTTCCAATCGCTGATCGTCGCACTCGTGAACGCCGCGGTTCGTCCCTGGCTATCGAGAATGGCCACCTGGCGACTGTCTCGTCGTTCATCGCTGCGCAGCATCATCTCCAGCGCCTGTTGCGGCAGCATTCCCGCTTCCAGCAACTCGATGCCAATCGCGCTGTACATCGGGTTGGAGGCCGATTGATGAGCGATGACCGCCACGCCTCCCTTTCCGCCGCGAGTACGGCTGCCGACCGCGATCGTTTTGGAGTGCACGGCCATACCAAGCTGGCCAGTGGCCGGATCGCGGCCGATGATGGAAAACGTCCCCTCCTCACCCGGCTCATACGTTTGCGCGTGCGCTGCGCCAGCGAGCAGGACAACGAGAAGCGTTGTCCAACAGATGCCCAGCAACAAGAGAGGCTTCACGGCGGAACGTGGCGGCAAGGACATAACGATCCGTAACCGATGTCCGGCTCTTGTATATGAAAGTGCCAGGATTGACAAGCGGCTTCGCCCACGGAGCCGGCGGGCGTGACGTCGAAGCACTGGCGCTGGTCCGCGAGCGCAACCTTCTGCGCGGTTAGCGCCCGGAACCAATCACGAACCCGATCGATCGTTCGACGGGGTTGTATGCCGTGCCGTAGAACGGCGACGTGATGTTCGACTGGATGTCGCGCTGCGCAGAATCGCCCAGCAGGTTGTAAACCTTGATGCCGGCGCGGAATCGGTATTTCTTGAATTGCCAGGGACGCGCGACGGAAAAATCCAGCGTGCGCACTGCCGGGAGGCGGCCGGCGCGGCTGCGCGGGCCGACGAAATCCTGGAACTCGTTCACTGCCGACCAGGGGAAGCCCGAGCGCAATTCCATCACGGGGGCGATGTCCCACTTGCCCGGCAGGCCCACCGTGCCGCGAAGCAGCAGTCGATGCCGCACGTCGGTCGAGATCAGGTTGTGCTCGTTGGCGCGGACCAGGGGATTGCGGAAGTTGCCGTAGAACTCGTCGTAATTGTTCAGATCCGCCGTACCCCGCGCCCAGACATACGACATGGTCAGATCGCGGCGCTCGCCACCGAGATATCGGACAGTGGACTCGAATTCCCTGTACCGCGACGAGCCGCTGCTCGACAGACGCAAGGCGCCGGCGGCCGGATCGGGCGAGAGTGTGTGCTCGTGTGATCCCAGGCGGCCCAGGAACGCGACTTTCAGCAGGACCCGCCGGCCGAACCGCTGGTCCCACTCGATGTTGCCGACTTCGGCTTCCGGCGTGCGCAGCGGACCATCGAGCTGGTTCGTCAGGGTCACCGGGCTGCCGATGAGCGATCCGCCCGGCCCGAAGCGCGAGCTGGTGCGCGGCTCGAACGACTCGAACGCGCCGACGTTTAACGGCGTGCGCTGGGCGAACTTGCCGAATCCGCCGCGGATGATGGCACGGCCGTCGGGGAGCACCGCGATCGCGGCCCCGGCCCGCGGCGACCAGTTCACCCCTTCCACGAGCACATCGCGATCGGCGCGCAGGCCAAGCTCGAACGTGAGTCGCGAACTGAGCCGCCAGCGGTCCTGTGCGAAGACCGCGAACTCGGTCCCCCGGACATGCTGTTGCGACGGCTCGCCGAAGTCGAGTCGCTCCGCGAGAGAGCCATCGATGCGACGCGACTCGACCGGCCGGCTCGCACTCGAGCCCGTGTACTCTGACCGCTGGAGGTCGGTGCCGAACTTGAAGACGTGCTGGCCGCTCAGGAAATCCCGCGACAGGCTCAAGGCCTCGACCCACTGGTAGCTGCGGACGTTGCGTTGCTGGTCGTTGAAGAAGCCGCCGCGTTGCGTCTCGGGCGCGTACACCATGGGCGTGTGGTTCCCACTCTTCACTTCGATCTCGAACTGCCGGATCGACACCGTAGATTCGAGGACGAGGTCCGGGAAAATTGCCAGCCGATCGACCGCGCCACCGGACCACCCTTCCTGCAGGAACTCTGCGGTCGTTTCAGGCGGCCGGAACGTGTTCATCGTCGCGTGATTGATCTCGCGCGGAAACACGATCAGCGCGCCACTCAGGACGTGCCTGGCCGACAGGATGTTGTCGACGCGCGTGAACGAATCAAAGCTGCGAAGACCCACCTCCGGCTGGTCTGGCAAGCTTTTGACGGGCGTGGCCACGTAGCGGAACTGGACATCCTGCGCCAGGAAGACGCGGTCTTTGCGGATCGGCCCCCGAATGGAAACCCGCGGCTCAAAGCCGCGAATGCTTCTCAGCAGGCCGCGAAAGCGTGGCACCAGGTTACCGACCGAGAAGTCCCAGTCGTTGGTGCCTCCTCTCGTGCGAATCTGCGTCACGCTGGTGGAGAATCGTCCGTATTCAGCCGCGAACGGGTTCGCCAGTACTTCCACGGATTCAACACTCTGCGTCGGCAAGTCGAGGTCGAAATCGCCCGTCGACGGGTCGATCAGGCTGGCGCTACTGATCTGCAAGGCCCCCTGCGTCGGGTAGCCGCCTTTGATGCGCAGTCGCCCATTGGCATCGCGTACCACGCCAGGGAGGAGCGGCAGCAGGCTGCGGAAATCATCGCCCTCGAGCGGCGCGGTCTCGAACAGTGAGCCGGAGAGCATGTCGCTCATCGAAACCGGTTGCACGCTGTCGGTGGGAGACGGGGTTGCCGCCCGAACCTGGACACCGGGTAACACGAACGTCAGTTTCGCGTCGAGGATGACCTGCGCCGTTTCGTTCGGGCGCACGACGAAGACCGTGGAATCCCGCTCGACGAAGCCCGGCCCGGACGCCGTGATGATGTATCGGCCGCTTGGAACATCCGGAAAGCTGACCTGCCCGGCACCGTCGGTTTCGGTGATGGCGATGACGATGCGTTGATCCGGGTCGCGGAGTTCCACCCGTATTCCCGGCATGTGCACGGTGCCCTCGAGCGTTGTGATGGTCGCCACGACACGCCCGCTGGTTTCCGGCTGTGAGGTGTTGCCGGCCCCGGCCGCACCGAGCGCCGGGCCACAGAGCCACACGAGAAGAATCGCGACGCCGACGCACCTGCCGCTGTTGCTCATAAAGTTCTCGTGGCTAGCGCTGCGCCTCGTCGGGCAATCGCTCCAACCCGACCAGCATCCAGCCTGGAGAGGTACGACGGAAGAAAACACGCACGGGGCGGGCCCACGCTGGATGCGCCGCGTCGGTCGCCTTGATGTCGATCCGCACGAACGACCCCTCCGCGGCCGGCAGGCTGCCGGGCGCATTCGCCCCTTCGCGCGGCGACCTGACCGGCTCGCCGATTGGGGTGACAGCAGCGGTCGTATTGTCAAACCTGAACCATGCCATTTCGTAGCTCGCCGGCGCTTTCGCGAACCCCGCCATCACGGCGGCGTTCGTGAACGTCACCGCCCCCGATGCATCGAGCGCAGGCTCGATGATGGGGTTGACATCGGTCAGCCAGGCCCGGCCGATGGCGTTGCGGCGCGCGATCAGCGTCTCGGCAATGTGTTTTTCTGCCGCCGCATCCGAGTATCGGCCAGTGTGGACCGCGGCCCGGATCATTTCGTCGGTGAACGCCATCACTCGCCGCGCCGCCCAGAACGTATCGTCGGCGCGCGCGCGCCGAAACGCAGGATTCGGGACACGGGGTTTCCACGCCGGCGGATCGAACCGGTCGGCCGAGAAGTGCCCGACCGAGTGGTAATTCGGGTAGCTGATGAAGTGGAATCCCGGGATATACAGCCCCAGACTCAGTATGCCCCTCCCAACCTGAGCCGGATCGGCGATGTAGTGGTGCCCTTCGTCGTACTCGCGCGGCTTGATGGACGCGCTGCCCATGGTGGAGCCAAAGTCAATCAGGTGATGACGAACCGCGGCCCGGCCGTTCTCGGTGACGAGCGTGTCCAGCGAATTAATCGCCTTCGTGTCGACGTGATTCGTCCACGCCGCAAAAACGCGCAAGCCGCGCAATTCACGCCGGTGCTCGTGGGGCACCACGTCGTTCGGGTCGTCTGGGCGCGTACCGACGTACAGAAACGGGCCGACCGGTGTCCCCGTCAACGCCTTGCTCGCGACGACGCGATAGGAGCCATCTTCCCCTTGCGCCGCGTTGCGCAACAACCGGTCGATGTCCCTGTCGGTGAGCCGGCGTTCGCCGCCATCGGCTGCGGCGATCGTCGACCGTTCGCCGCCGACGAGGTTCTCGCGCGTCAGTCGCGTGATGTGGTTCTCGGGGACGTGATAGCCGAGGGCGTGGAACAGCTTGGTCACAACCACTTCGGCGCCGCTGGCCATCTCGCGCCACTTGGGCGGATCGAACTTGATGAACCAGCGGTCGTTGTTCGAGTCGAGAATCGTGAAGCCTGGCGTAATGCCGTCGCTCTTTCCCGAGACGATCGTCCACTTGCCAGGTGCGGGGCCATTCCCGGTATCGGGCCCTTTGGCGACCTCCTCAACGGTCATCGGCCGCGTGCCGATGATTCGGTTGGTGAACCAACTCGAGTCGGGTACTTCGTCAATGGTGTTGACGTTCATTGCCCGTCGGTTCAGGTCCGGGTCGCCGGGATTGCCGAACAGGTTCCGGCTCTCGTCATACACGAGGTTTACCGATTTCGCCCGAACGCTCATCGCGTCCTGCGAATCCACCACTCGTGTGATCGGATCATCGGCGTAGAAGGTCGGGCGTTGGCCGTTGATGGCGACAGAAATCCCGGCGACGGTTGCCGCGGCACACAGCAGACGCGTCAACGTCCTACCGGCCGTTTGGGACGTGAAACCCATAAGCGGTCCTCCTAGAACGCCAAGCCACCGGTGAGGTGTACCCTGATGCCTTCGCTGCCGAGCGCCACGTCGAGTCGCAGCGGCGTGAACGTCGGGCCATGAATGCGCATGCCGATCCCGTACGCGGTCTTCAGATTGTTGAAGTCGAGGTCACGGCGCTCATGCGCGACCTTGCCGGTGTCCACGAACAACGCCATGTCCAGCACGCGCGACGGGAGCCACCGGTACTCGCCGCTCAGCAGCATCACGTGCCTGTCTTGAAAGCGGAAGTCCGAGTAGCCGCGGTGCATGCGCGCGCCACCGAGCGTTGGTAGCAGGTAATACGGCACCACCTGCTGAGTATCGACGTCGGTCGTCCGGACCAGGCCGCGGAATGCCAGGACCCAGTGTTCCTTGAGCAACGGGAGGAACTGCTGGATTTCAGCATCGACGCGCCGAAAACTGAACTGATCATTGGCGTCCTTGAAGTCGTCCACCGCGACCGAGTACAGGCCCCCACGCCGCGTGTAACCGCGCGACTCGCGCCAGTCGATTGCGGTAAATGCGGTCGTCTGGGTATATCGCGCCTCCGAGAAGAGAGCGGGCGGTGGGGAGGCGAGCGTCTCGATCGATGGGCGGGTCCCAGTCCCTCCCCGATCTTCGATGCGGCCAAGCGCGATGCCTCCACCGATTCGGTACCAACTCACAGGTTTGAACGCAAGGCTCGCCCCTGCGTCGAGTGCGCGAAGGCCGTAATTGACCCGGGCGTCTCTTCCGGAGTCGTTGCCGACGCCGTAAAACGGCACTTGCGTCGCGTCTGTCCATCGGACGCGCATCTCGATGTCGAGCGTGTTTCCCGCCAGCTCGGGAAAGTTGAGCGAGGTCTGCGCCAGCTTGTAACCGCGCAACGAGTACGCTCCCCCGACGTTCAGTCGCGCCTGTCCGAATGCGCGACGAACCGCTACGCCCGGTGCAAACCCGCCCGAGGGGTGCAGTCCCCCGAACGTGAGGTACACGGTGTTGGGATCGTTGATATGGCCCTCGAGCCACTCAAGTGCCTTTTCGGCTCCGGTGGCGGAGTTTGGCGCGAGCTGCCTGCTCTTGTCCGCCTGCTGTGCGGCAAGTTCAGCAGCCCGAGAATCCTGCGCGGCCGTGGGAGTGGCCGTCAGGAGGACAGCGAAAACGACGGTTGAAACAGTTGCACTCGATTTCATGGCCCACCCGGCGAAAGCACGCTGGCCTGCATTGTTTCAAAACGTGCATGAGCTTAGCAAGTTATGGAGCGGTTGCCTTACGTCCGCGCGCAGACCGGTTTTTTATCGTGCGAGACGGAGAGCGCCGCTTGTCTGCAGGTCGCGAGGCAACGTGTGGAGTTTCCCGGAGTCGTCGAGGAATGAGCGGCATGCCCGGAATGCGGATCCCTCCGAAGCCGGGATGCGCCTATCGGAGGCCATGGCCAACAGCGCCAAGGCGGCGATGGAGCAACTCGGTAAAAAGAAAGAGCACGGCGCCCCGCGCCGCCGGGCCCGGGGGTCACACCGATCACGCAGTGGCGTTGATACGATAGCGGCATGCGCAGGCTCTTCGCCGCGACAGCCGCTGTTGTCGGCCTCGCCGTCGGCTGGTTCGCGTGGCAGAACCGCTGGCCGGACGCACTCACGCAGGACCCGCTATCGGTCCTGCTCGTCAGCGTTGACACGCTGCGCGCCGACCGGCTTGGGAGTTACGGCTACGAAGCCGCCGTCACGCCGGTTCTCGACCGCCTGGCCGCGCGTGGCATGCGTTTCGAACAGGCTGCCACGGTGGCGCCGCTGACTCTTCCGGCGCACGCCTCACTCCTGTCAGGCACGTTCCCGGCCTTTCACGGCGTGCGTGATAACGGCAGTTTCTATGTCGGTGACGAGATCACCACCGTTGCCGAATCTCTCCAGGCGCACGGATACCGAACCGGCGGTTTCGTGGGCGCGTTCGTGCTCGATCGGCGATGGGGTATCGCCCAGGGGTTCGATCACTACTTCGACGCATTCGACTTGTCGCGCTACGACATGGCCGCGGGTCTGGATGCGGCCCAGCGGCCCGGCAGCGAGGTCATCGATCACGCGCTCGCCTGGCTTGCGGAAGATCAGGATCGCCCCTTCCTGGCGTGGGTGCATCTTTACGATCCGCACAGCCCGTACACGCCCCCCGAGCCGTATCGTTCGCGCTTCCCGGCGACGATGCAGGGCGCGTACGATGGCGAGATCGCGGCCACCGATGCGCAGATCGGCCGTCTCCTGGATTATCTCGAGTCCGCCGGCCGCCTCGATCGGACCGTGGTCG
>JACCSI010000255.1 GCA_013813075.1 Acidobacteriota bacterium
GGCGACGATGGCTGGAGCATGCCGGGCTATGGCCTGCGGTCGCAGCCAAGGTGGTTTCGCTTCCCAGCAGTCCAGCCGTGGTCGCCGCGGTGCGCGAGGGACGTGCCGAGGCCGGCATCGTCTACGCAACGGACGCTCCTGGCGGGGCGTTCATCGTTCCCGCCACCGAAGGACCTCGGATCGTGTACCCGGCCGCCGCCGTGGTCGGTGCGCGCACGGAGGACGCGCGCGCGTTCCTTGCTTTCTTGCGAGGTCCGGTTGCGCGCCAGATCTTCGAGGCGGCGCGCTTCACCCACCTGCCCTGATCGATGCCGGACAACGCGCTTGGAATCGCTGCCTTCAGCGCGCTGATGGCGCTCGTGGCCACGCTGCTGGCGCTCCCGCCGGGCGTCGTCCTCGGCTGGCTGTTTGCGCACAAATCCTTTCCTGGGCGGTCGGTCCTCGAAACCGCGGCGATGCTGCCGCTGGTGATGCCCCCGGTGGCGACCGGGTTAATCCTGTTGCGGTTGCTCGGTCGTCGCAGTCCGATCGGGCAGGCGCTGGATGCTGCGGGACTGGAAGTTATTTTTACGTGGAAAGCCGTCGTTATTGCGATGGCCGTCATGAGCGTGCCGATTGTCTTGCTGACGGCAAAGGCCGGTTTTCAGCAAGTGAACCCGCGCTTCGAGCAGATGGCCGCGACGCTGGGCGCCGGGCCGGTGCGCATCTTCTTGACGGTGAGCCTGCCGCTCGCCGGCCGCAGCGTGCTGGCCGCGGCGTTCCTGGGGTTTGCGCGCGCGCTCGGCGAGTTCGGCGCCACGATCATGATTGCGGGCGGCATTCCTGGGGAGACAGAAACCTTGTCGGTCGCTATCTACCGGCTCACCGAGGTCGGGCGCGAAGACGACGCCATGGGGTTGATGCTGCTGTCATTGCTCCTGGCGTTCGGGGCCTCGTTCGCGTCGAATCACGTGCTGCGGCGGCAACAAACATGATCGATCTGGCCTTCGACATCCGCTTTCAACAGGGCCAGTTCACGCTCGAAGTAGCCGATCGGTCCCGCGTCAACGTGCTCGGGCTGTTTGGCCCGTCCGGCGCGGGCAAGACGACGTTGCTCGAAGCGATTGCCGGGATCCGCAAGCCGTCGCGCGGCGAGATTGTCCTGGGCGACACCACCTTGTTCTCGGCCGACAAGGGGATCCATGTCGCACCACGCGATCGCCGCATCGGATACGTGCCGCAGGACGCGTTGCTCTTCCCGCACATGAGCGTTCGCGGCAATCTCCTGTTCGGCGCCACGTCATCCGCTCTTGACCTGCAAACCGTGGCTGAAATGCTGGAGATCGCACCGCTGCTCTCCCGTCGCGTTCAGGGGCTTTCGGGCGGCGAGCGCCAGCGCATTGCGCTCGGCCGGGCGTTGATGACGCACCCGGCGCTGCTGCTGATGGACGAACCACTTGCCGCCGTGGATCGCGAGCGGCGCGAGCGCATCTTGCCTTATCTGTTGCGCATCAGGGGCGAGCTGCAAGTGCCGCTCGTCTACGTCACGCACGACGCCGAGGAGCTGTCGCAGATCGCCGACCGCGTGCTGGTGATGGGCGACGGGCGTGTACTGCGCGCCGGCGCTCCTTCAGAGGTCATCGATCGGCGTTAGCGATCAATCCGGCGGAGGCACCGACCCAGCGCAAGCCCTTGTTGTGATCGACGCCCATCATTTGGCCGCGCCCCATGCGAATCAGCGGCAGTACGGCCTGGAGGCGATCGGTCCAGACAAACATCATCCGGATCTCTGCTTGCGTGCGACCGTAGGGCGTGTCGATGACCGGCTCGAACGACATCCGCTCCTGCAGAATGTATTGATCGCGCTGGTCGCTGGGAATGGCCGCCAATTGTTCGTCTGTTGGCGCGAAGATAATGCCGCCGCCGGCAAAGGAGAACAGCGGTTTCAGCAGCAGCTTCTCGCGCGCGTCCGGGAGTCCGTGCACGTCGTGCAGAAACCAGGTGCGTGGCACCGCTGGGTGTCGGAGAAACGGAATCGAAAACTTGCTGACGCGGAAATACCATTCCGGATGTCCGGTCCATTCGACGTCCAGATCGTCGCGATAATCGAAGGGCAACGCGACGTTCCTGCGGACCAGTTCGTCTGGGATGACGCGGTTGTAGACGCGTCGAATCCGGGTCAGCGCCCCGTCGCGGCGATAGAAGAGCTCGCGACCGTTCTTGACGATGTCCTCGGTGTCGACCGTGCGGACACCCCACAGTTTTTCGGTCATGACGAAGTCAGGACGTGTCTTCTGCCGCTCCGGGTCGATCTCCATCAGCACGACTTCGCGCGGGTCGTGATTATTCGTAATCGCCTGTTGCAGCAGCGCGCGAAACGAATCTCTGGTCATGCTATTCACGTACTCGTCGGTCCCCGCGGGCATCGCAAACGATGCGGAGTATGCCTCCGCCAGGGCCATCTGGAAGCCGTACAGCGACGGGAATGCTTGAAGCTCGACCAGCCGTGGCTCGATCAGTCCGGTCGGCGTCCGTACCAGGCCGAAGTCCACCTGCAGAAATGTCGGATGCGGCTCGGACACTGCGCCGCGGAACCGGTCCGGCACGACGTCGGCTGCCGCCGCCGCGGCGTCGCCGGTCATCGACTGCTGAATGAGTTCGGTGCCGATGGCCGCCAGCTGGTCGACGAGCATCCGCGGAAAGAAACATGGCGTTTCGGAGATCGGGAACTCGATGCGGCCGCTGGTGTGATGCTGCAGATGCGCCATCAGCGCGGCGTACTGCGACTCGCTCCACGACGCGTTGAATCGTTGGCGAAGCGCTGGAATCATGGACTGGGTCAGACGCGATAACGCGCGATTTCGCCGCGCCGCAGCCGGCGATAGTGATTGAGGGCCTCGTTGATAATCTGAATCGCTTCCGCGGGCCCGAGCATGTCCTCGACGATGACCTGCTTGTGCTCGAGCGTCTTGTAGTCTTCGAAAAATCGCTTCACTTCCCGCAGCAGGTGCGCCGGCAACTGCGCCTTGTCGGTGTAATCGGAAAAGGCGGGGTCGTAGACACTGACCGCCACAATCTTGTCGTCGATACCCTTTTCATCGCGCATCCGCATGACCCCGATGGCGCGCGCCTCGACAATCGTCAACGGATACACCGGTTCCTGGCCCAACACCAGCGCATCGAGCGGATCGCCGTCGTCGCAGTACGTCCGCGGGATGAAGCCGTAATCGGCGGGGTAGTAGACCGCACTGTAGAGCACGCGATCCAGACGCAGCAGCCCCGTCTCTTTGTCGAGCTCGTACTTGTTCTTGCTGCCCTTGGGAATCTCGATGACGACGGGGAAACCGGTAGAAATGACAGCTTCGTCCACGTAGCTGTCGTGCCAGGGATGCATAGGGATACCAGTGTACCGCGCGACGGTTCGCCACGTCCGCGACCAGGAGCCTCTGCACAGGCCGCGATCTGGGGCGGACCGGCCGGACGACGTGGCGAAGCCGCGCAATCGCATGAAATCTTCGCAATTTACGCGGACGAATTCTCGCGGGGGCGGGAGAGCGGGCTGCATCCGGCGCCGCTCGGGCGGACCGTCAAGCCGTGATTAAAAACCGCCCGTCGCGCATGATCGGCTGGTCGTCCACCCAGATGTCGAATCGCGTGCCGACCACATCGATATGTGTCGCCGAATACCAGTCGGCGCCGGTATGAGCGCCATAGGGATTGCCGAATGCGATGTGAATGCCGGGAAACTTCTCGTCCTGCAGGATGTGCCCGATGACGTGCGTGAGCTCGATGTTCGTGCCAATGGCGAATTCGCCGACGCGGTCGGAGTTCTCGTCGGTGTGCGTGTACTTCCAGAACGCCTCTTCGAGCTCTTGATTGTCGGAAAACGCTTCCGTGAGCCGGTTCCCCTTGATGCGAACCGTCAGCGGTGTGGTTTCGAGACTGCCAAAGCGCTCGCATAGGTAGTCACCAACGACACCGTCGATGACGAACGTGCCGTTGACTTCGCCAGGAGTGGTGAAGACTTCGCCGCCGGGCAAGTTGCCCCACTTGTCCGGGCTGATCAGCCCGCTCGTCTTCAACCAGCGATAGCGTGGATCGAGCGTCGCGACGAAGTTGCTGCCGGCAGGCGTGGTGGCGCGGATCTGCCTCGCAACCGAGACGATGTCGATGACCTTCTGGCTCAATCGATCGACTCGTCGATAATCCGCGCGCATGCCTTCGAGCATGATCTGGCGGTTGATGTTGACCATGTGCGCGTGACGCATTCGCCGGCGATTGACGATGTCGGTCATCTCCATCCGCGAGCCCAGCTCGTTGGTCTGCACGTGCACGGCAAAGATGCTGACTTGGCTGTGCTCCATGTCCGCGGCAATTGCGCTCGGAAGCCCAGTCAGTGGACGTGTGGCCACGTCCTCCAGCACGAACAGCTTATAGGGGGCGCCAACCTCCTCGATCTCGTGGACAAGGCTGGCTGCGATGTCCTCGCATTCGTGATCGGTAATGACCGTCACGCGTTCGTGCGGCTGGATATTCAGGCAGACGCGAACCGCGTTGCGCGCCCCGGGGAGAAGTTCCTGGTCCACGGCCTTCGAGATCACCTCTCGATTGTAATTCCAGTTCCGCGCCTTCTGTTGATCTGTCCGCCGTAGATGCCGGGTGGCGTAGATGTGAAATTCTGTGCGTCTCGGCACCGCGGATTCTCTGGCTTCAGAGGCCCGCCTGGGTCTCGGAGACCATGTATTGGACGACCTGCTTCAGGTCGCCGGTTTCGGCAAACACTTTCAGCTGCCGGTCGGCGCCGGTGCCGCGCTCGAGCATGGTCTGGACGTACTCCACTTCCTTGCGACTATCGAGCTCGTCGAGGACATCGTCCACGAAGTCCAGGTATTCGAGAATCAGCTCCCGGGCCGGCAGTTCTTTCTCGCGCCCAAAATCGATCAGCATGCCGTCGAGGCCATACCGCGCAGCCCGCCACTTGTTCTCCATGATCAGCGCGCGGCTGTACATCCGGAAGCCCTGGTTACGCGAGTGCAGTTTGTAGAGTTTTGCCACGGTCGCCTGAATCAGCGCCGCAATCGCGAGCGTCTCATCAACGCGCATAGGAATGTCGCAGATGCGCACCTCCAGCGTCGAGAAGAACGGATGCGGCCGGACGTCCCACCAGATGCGCTTCGCATTGTCGATGCAGTTGGTGCGGATGAGCAGATTGACGAGACCCTCGAAGTCGGCCCAACTGGCGAAGGTGTCGGGGATGTTCGTGCGCGGGAACTTGTCGAATACCTTGCAGCGATAGGACTTGAGCCCGGTGTTCATCCCGAGCCAGAAGGGCGAGTTGGCCGAGAGCGCCAGCAGGTGCGGCAGGAAGTACCGCATCTGGTTCATCAGGTGAATGCTGGTCTCGCGGTCTTCGACGCCGACGTGCACGTGCAGACCAAAGATCAGGTTCGATCGCGCCACGGACTGCATGTCTTCCACGACCTGCAGATACCGCTCGTCGGGGGAGATGTCCTGCACCCGCCAGTCGGCGAAGGGGTGCGTCCCCCCGGCGGCCAGCAGCAGTCCGTGCTCGCGCGCCAGGCGCACCGTCTGGCGGCGCAGATCGACGACGTCCTGGCGCGCTTCGCCGATGGTGCGGCAGATGCCGGTGCCGACCTCGATCACCGACTGGTGCATCTCGGTCTTCACTTTTTCTTTGAGCTGTAGCTTGCCCTGCGCGATCAACTCGGTGTTGATGTGCGAGAGGAGATCAAACGTCTCCGGATTGATGGTCTGATACTCCTCCTCGATGCCGAGCGAGAACGATGGTCTACTCACTGATCACACCTCGTGACGCGCGTGGAACCGGTCGGCGAACGGCGTCGGCGAGTTTCACTGTTCATGCCCCGGACAGAAATTTGTTCCAGCGCAGCTCCATGGGCGGGCGCGGTTCCATTGCCCGGCGCACGGCAAGCTCGGCGACCCGATTGACGATCCATTCGAAGTTCGATGGTCCGACCGAATGCAGGTCGGCGTCGGGCGCCGGGTTCATGAAGTCGATGGCGTAGGGGATGCCATCCTCGACCGCGAACTCGACGGTGTTGAGATCGTAGCCGAGCGCTCGACACAATACGCGCGAGTCATGTTCGACGCGCGCCAGCAACGCCGGGTCGTAGGCCGGCGGCGTTTTGACGTAGCGCTCATGAAACGCCACGCGCGGGTCGTACGACATGATTTGCACGTCTTCCTGGCCGACGACGTAGCAGCGGAAGTATTCCTTGAAGTTGACCGCCGCCTGCAGCGTCATGCACAGCGTACGCGTCTGATCGTACGCGGTGAAGAACTCCTCGCGCGTGTGGATATGGTGCACGTCGCGCCAGCCGCCGCCGTCGAAAGGCTTCAAGAACGCGGGGAACTTGACGTAGTCGAAGATCCCATCCCAGTCGAGCGGGTAACGCAGATTGCGCATCGACCGATCCGTCGTCCCCGGCGGGTGCTCCTTGTGCGGCAGCAGCACCGTGCGCGGAATGGCCACCCCGAGTTTGCTGGCCAGCGCGTAATTGAAGAACTTGTCGTCAGCGCTCCACCAGAACGGGTTGTTGATGATGTAGGTGCCATCGAGCGCACAGTTTTTCAGCCAGGCGCGGTAAAACGGCACGTCGTGCGAGATGCGATCGACGATGACGGCATACCGGCTGCGGTCGGCCATCTTGACGCCGCCCAGTTCGACAAATTCCGCTGACACCTCCGGCATCTGGAACCCGTTGATGCGATCGACGAGCGCACCAGGAAACGTGTTCTCCATGCCGAACAACACACCGATTCTCTTCATGGCAGAAGCCTTCGCGCAGGTACGGTATTCGGGGTCCGGCCGCTTCAACGGCATCACGCGCACGGACGGTAGCCAAAAAAGGAGTCCAGCTTACTCCAGGTACTCCACCGAAAGCCGCTGGCCTATGGGAGATACGCTTGCGCCATCGGTCGCCAGTCCGGCCAGTCGTGTTTCGAGCCGTCGCCCCAGATGTGCAGGCTGTGCGGAATGCCCTTGTGGTGCAGCAGGCGGGAGAACGATTCGGTCGCCGCGCGACAGATGTCCCACTCGCCAGTTGTCAGCACGAACTTGTTGCGCCGATAGTGATCGAGGTAGTTCGCGTCCGATAAATTCGGGAGAAAGCTTGGCGGGTTCAGGAAATAACAGTCCTCGTCAAAATACCCGTCGAGGAACTGTGTGATATCAAAGGCGCCGCTCATCGCCACGCACCACGTAAAGATGTGCGGCCGACGAAGCGCAAACGTCATCGCGTGATAGGCGCCGAAGCTGCAGCCGGTGACGCCAATCGCGTGATGCGGGTTGAGCTGATGCATGAGCGGGACGACTTCGGTGAGGATGTAGTCTTCGTACTGGAGATGACGACGCACCCGATCGCGCGGGTGGGCGCGTCGGTTATACCAACTTTCTCCGTCGACCGATGACACGCAGCAGAGCTGCAAGCCACCGCGCTCGAGTTTGCCCTCGACCGCGTCGATCATGTGGCGATCTTCGTACTCGAAAAACGCACCCATCGACGACGGAAACACCAGCATCGGCGGGCCGGCGTGGCCAAACACCAGCAGTTCCATATCCCGGTTAAGCGAGGGCGAGTACCAGCGATGATGACTTCGGTGCATCGGGCTACAGCCTATACTGAATATGCGTGTCTGCTTCGACGTTGACGCTCATCAAGCACGACCACTTTCACTCGGCGTTTCTACCCGACGATCGAAACGTTACCGTTTTTCTTCCCCCCGGTTACGGGGCCGTGCCGGGCCGGCGTTACCCGGTGCTGTATCTGCACGACGGCCAGAATCTTTTCGATCCGCATGTCGCGTTCAAGAAGGGCGAACACTGGCGCGTCGGCGAGACCGCCACGGCGCTCATCGAGGCCGGCCGGATGCCACCCCTCATCATCGTGGGCATCAACAACACCGGCCTGTGGCGTCTGGACGAATACACACCGACCCACGATCGGCACCGAGGCGGCGGCAGAGCCGACGCATACGGCCGGCTCCTGGTCGAGGAGCTGAAGCCATTTATCGACAGCCGTTATCTCACACTGCCCGATGCGGGGCATACAGGTCTCGGCGGTTCGTCGCTCGGCGGACTCGTCTCCCTGTATCTCGGTCTCAAGTATCCCGATGTCTTCAGCCGTCTTGCGATCATGTCGCCATCAGTCTGGTGGGACCGTCGCACCATTCTCCGCAACGTGCGCGATGCCCGGCCGAAGCCACCCCTGCGTATCTGGGTCGATGTCGGCACGCGTGAGGGGGAACGTCATGTCGAGAATGCGCGGTTGCTCAAGACGGGCCTCGAGAAGCAAGGCTGGATCGAGGGCACCGATCTGCACTACGAGGAGACTGCCGGCGGGTCCCACAGTGAAGCGGCAT
>JACCSI010000276.1 GCA_013813075.1 Acidobacteriota bacterium
CTGCAGCGCCAGCGCGCCGAGGCCGTCGAGTCGACGGCGCTCCTCACGCACGTCATGGAGGAGATCGACGTCGCCGTCTTCGCGTTCGACCCGACCGAACGACTGCGCATCGTCAACCGCACCGGCGAGCGTTTGATGGGCCGGAGCATGGAGCAGATGCTTGGCCGTACCGCCGACGAGATCGGTGTCACCGACTGGTTCGGCGACGCGCCGCGCGTCGTGGATTTGTCGCTGCCCGGCGGCAGTGTCGGCCGCTGGGAGGTGCGGCGCACCACGTTTCGCCTCGGCGGGCTTCCCCACGACCTGCTCGTGCTCTCGGACGTCAGCCGGCCGCTGCGCGAACAGGAGCGACACGCGTGGCAACGCCTCATCCGCGTCATTGGCCATGAACTTGGCAATTCGCTCGGGCCGATCAAGTCGATCGCCGGCAGCCTCGAGACGCTGTTGCAGAGGAACCCTCCGCCCGAAGATTGGCGTGACGACATGACACGCGGGTTGCACGTCATCGCCTCGCGAACCGAGTCACTCAGCCGGTTCACGGCCGCGTACTCCCGCCTCGCCCGACTACCGGCACCGAAGCTTGCGCCGGTGGTGCTGAAGCCGCTGCTCGTCAAAATCGCCGGGCTCGAGACTCGCGTGCCGGTTCAGGTACGATCCGGGCCCGATCTCACGGTCGCCGTTGACACCGATCAGATCGAGCAGTTATTCATCAACCTCATTCGCAATGCGGCTGACGCCTGCCTCGAGGTCGGCGGATCCGTCGTCGCCGTCGGCTGGCGCCGGACCCGCCACGGCGTCGATATCTGGGTGGAGGACGAGGGGCCCGGGTTGTCGAATACCACCAACCTGTTCGTGCCTTTTTTTACGACCAAACCTGGGGGGTCGGGCATCGGTCTGGTGCTGTGCCGTCAAATTGCCGAAGCGCACGAAGGTTCACTGAAACTTGAAAACAAGCCAGAGGGGCGTGGCGCCCGCGCCACCCTGACATTGCCGCTATGACCAACTCCGACGCGTCGTTCGCCGGGTCAATCCCGGGCATTTACCACAGCTCGCTTGGACCGATGTTCTTCGAACCCTACGCGCGCGACATCGCCAAGCGGCTGACCGCGCAGACTGGCGACACCATTCTGGAGATCGCCGCCGGTACCGGCATCGTCACGCGGCACCTTCTCGAGCGTTTGCCTTCGGGGTCGCAACTGATCGCAACCGATCTCAACGACGCGATGATTGAGATCGGCAAGACACACACCGGCCTCGATCCGCGGTTGCGGTGGGAACAGGCCGACGCCGCCGCGCTGCCCTTCCCCGATGTCAGCATCGATGGCATCGTCTGCCAATTCGGACTGATGTTTTTTCCGGACAAAGTCGCGGCGCTGCGCGAGGCGCGCCGGGTGCTGAAGCCCGGAGGCGCCCTGCTCTTCAACACGTGGGGGGCTCTTGCGGACAACCCGATCGCGCAATGTGCCCACGACGTCATCGCCTCGTTCTTTCAAACCGACCCTCCACAGTTCTTCACGGTGCCGTTTGGACTCCACGATAAGGAGCTCGTGAAGCAGATCCTCCGCGACGCGGGCTTCACGTCGGTCAATGTTGATGGCGTCGACGAGAACGGGACGAGCGCAACTGCGTTAGTCGCTGCCAAAGGGCTGATCTACGGCACTCCCGTGATCAATCAGATTCAGGAGCGCGGACGCAGCGCACCGGACGCCATCATGCAGGCCGTGGCGGATCGTCTGTCGCGCGCAGGTGGCGCGCAACCGCTGCGGCTGCCAATGCGTGCCCTGGTCTTCACGGCCTCTTGACGCTCATCGCGGACAGGTCGATCCGCACTATCGGTGGAGACGCACCACACGTCCCTCCGCAGCTCGCGTCAGGCGGTCAGTAATCGCGAGGCCAATACCGTCCGCCTCTGGCGCTGAGGCAAGAATGAGATCGACTCCCTCGGCGTCCAGCGCACGCAGCGCAAGAAAGAGCTCGTGTGCCGATTCGTCGAGCTTGCGGCGGGCGCCATAGCGCATCGTGACGACCCGCCCCGTGCGTCCCAATGCGGCAAGACGAGGCGCCAGCGCCATCAGATCCTCTTCTGGCGACAGGACGCCGACGCGGGAGCCGGCCGCGACGGCCGCGCGCACATCTGCGCCAACGCGGAGCGCAATGTCGTCAACCTGCCCGATGTATAACGTCAGCGCCGCCCGCGGCGCGTAATGACGCAGCGATTGACCGGGGGCGAGGTGGACGTCGTGGTCGCCGAAAAACTCAGCCAGCGCTGTCGCCTCGGGCAGGATGTGCTGAATGTGCGAAAGCGTCACGCCCCCCCATCGCCGGATAACGGGCGGGGACACGGTGAGGTCAAGGATCGTCGACTCCACGCCAATCGAGGCCGGCCCGCCATCGATCACGAGATCGATGACGCCATCGAGGTCGGCCAATACGTGCACCGCTCGCGTTGGACTAGGGCGCGAAAAGCGATTCGCGCTCGGCGCCGCCACTGGCACACCCGCGCGGGCAATCAGCTGATGCGCGACGGGATGAGCCGGTACCCGCACACCGACGGTTGGGAGTCCTGCCGTCACTGACGGCGGGAGGCACGGTTGCTTCTCCAGGATCAGTGTCAGGGCGCCGGGCCAGAACGCGCGTGCGAGGTCGTATGCAATCGCGGGCACGCGCCGGGCGACGTCGTGCACTTGCTCGACGCTGGCGAGGTGCACGATCACCGGATCGGTCGCCGGGCGTCCCTTGGCGCGAAAGATGGCCTCGACCGCTGCGGCATCTAGAGCATTGGCGCCGAGTCCGTAGACCGTTTCAGTCGGAAAAGCGACGAGTCCTCCGCTCACCAGCAC
>JACCSI010000280.1 GCA_013813075.1 Acidobacteriota bacterium
CAACGTAGACCGTCGGTTTCATGGCATGCAACTCTCGAAGCGACGACGAGGAAGCTGGTTATCCGGGATCCTCATGGTCCAACGTTTCCGCTTGAGCAGCGCGCCACGGTAACCAGATCGCAAGGGACAGCGAGCGCGCCGGCTCCTTGAGCAGGAACGGGTCCACATCCGCGAGCACTTGGTCGATCTTGGTGAAGCTGTCTGAGTAGCTGACGCTGCTCAGCAGCTTCAGCGTCACGTTCGTTCCGGCGAGCTTGCCCTCGTAGGACTTGGCATTCTCTGCCGAGCTGTCGTCCGATCCAACGAGCCACAGTGTTGGCGCCTTGATGTCGGCAGGCTCGAGCGGCGGATAATCCATCATCGCGCCGAGGGCGATGGCCGAAAGCGGCACCCCGCTGTCCCACGCCGCCCGGTCGCTGGCCGACAGCGTTTTGACGTCGAGTGTCCCCGCTTCGTGCGCGGCGACCAGCGGCTGCCATTTCGCGCGCATCGCGCTAATGCCGTCCTTCAGAATGCCGGTGATGGTGGGTCCCATCGTCGCCCCCACCAGCACCGCGGAGATGACGCGATCGGAACGGGCAGCGAGGTAGCGACTGATCGTTGCGCCGTGGCCGAAGCCCCACACGTGGAAGCGCGGCGCGGCGGCGGCGTCGGCCACGCTCATCAAGTCGGCCAGCATGGTATCGAGGTTGTACGCCTGCTCAGCCAGCGGTTTGCCGCTGTCGCCTGTCCCCCGCATATCCACGGCGATGACGGTAAAGCGCTTGCTGAGCCGATCGACATAGCCCGTCTGCTTCCACGCCTGACGGGTCTGCCCACCCCCATGGACCAGCACGAGCGCCGGGCCAGCCCCGGTCTTGTCGTAGGCGATTCTGGTACCGTCAGCGGCCGTCGCAAACAGCATGGCAGGAGCCGACTCCGTGCGCGCTGCCGGTTTCTCACGATCGGCGGCGGCGGGTGGTCGCTCGGGCGAACTGCTTCGGGCCACGGGGGCGCACGCGGTCATCACTGTCGATAGAACCCACGCCGCGACCACCACCACCCGATTGAGAGTAATCATCGCATTCTTGTACTTGGCCATGTGGCTGCCTCATCTGCCGGATTCGCCGGTGTGCGCTGAGAGATACCACACGACGGGGCCACGCGCCATCTCTGCGGCCTGGGAAGAGATGCCGCTGGCGACGTCTCCTGGAGGTCAGGTCGCCGCGGAACCCACATCCAGGTCTCTGACCGGACGCACTTCGATACTGCCCTCGCGCGCGGGAGGAATCTTCGCCGCCATCTGAATCGCCTCGTTCAGATCGCGCGCGTCGAGCAGGTAGAAACCGGCGAGTTGTTCCTTGGTTTCGGCGAACGGCCCGTCGGTGATGGTCAGCTTGCCGTTGCGCACGCGCACGGTCGTCGCCGTCTCGATCGGCTGCAACGCTTCCGCAGCGACGAGGGCGCCGCTGCTGCGGAAGGCTTCTCCGCAGGCAAAGCACTCGCTGTCGGCCACGGCGTGCAGTTTTTGTTCTTCAAGATAAACCAGGCACAGATACTTCATCGCTCTCCTTAATCCAGGCGAGACATTACCGTTCATATACGTAGTCGATCGGTCCGTCGCCAAATCGACCACCATCCGGAGACCTGAACCTTCCGGGGCTACCCTTGATTGAGGTCTGCCAGCCGGCGCTCCAGAAAGCGGCGTTCCGGCTCTTGCCGGGTCAGCGACAGCGCACGCTCGAACGACGTCCGAGCCTCGGTGGTTTTACCCAGCCGGCGGCACAGTTCGGCTCGGGCAGCGTGGGCGAAGCGGTAGTCCCGCAACTCGCCGCGCGCGAGGATGGCGTCAATCAGCACCAGTCCTGCGGTCGGGTCATCGCGCATCGCCACCGCGACGGCTCGGTTGAGTTCGATCACGGGCGTGGCGCCCATCTGCAAGAGCACGTCGTACAAGCCAACGATTTCGATCCAGTCCGTCGCCGCCGCATTGGGCGCCTCCGCGTGCAGTGATGAAATCGCCGCCTGAATCGAATAGGGCCCAAATGCGCGTGACGATAGCGCCTGTCGCACCAGCCGCGTACCCTCGGTAATGAGGTCGCGGTTCCACAGCGAGCGGTCCTGATCATCGAGCAAGATGACTTCGCCAGAGGGCGAGGTTCGCGCCGTGCGGCGCGACTCGTGCAGCAACATCAGCGCGAGCAGGCCGACCGCTTCCGGTGCCGGCAACAACTCCACGAGGACACGGCCAAGACGAATCGCTTCGCCTGAGAGGTCGTGACGGGTCACGGTGGCGCCCGAGGATGCCGTGTAGCCTTCGTTGAACACGAGATAGACGACGCGCAGCACCGCATCGAGTCGCTCGGGTAATTCGGCGGGCGTCGGCACTTGGTACGGGATGCGCGCGTCGCGGATCTTCGCCTTGGCGCGCACGATGCGCTGCGCCAGCGTCGGTGCCGGGGTCAGAAACGCGTGCGCAATCTCCTCAGTCGTGAGCCCGCAGACTTCGCGCAGCGTCAACGCCACTTGTGCGTCCGGAGCGAGCGCTGGATGACAGCATGTGAAGATCAACCGCAGCCGGTCGTCTTCGACGCTCTCGGCGTCTGCCCACGCCGCCGTATCGTGCACAGCGATCTCGGCCGCATGGCCGGACTCGTCGAGCGCATCGAACCGTTTGCGCCGACGCAGGCCGTCGATCGCTTTAAACCGGCCGGCCGACACCAGCCACGCGCGCGGATTGGCGGGCACGCCCTGGCGCGGCCACTGTTCCAGCGCCGCGCGAAAGGCGTCGTGCAATGCTTCTTCAGCGGCGTCGAAGTCGCCGAGCAGGCGAATGAGCGTGGCCAGCACGCGACGTGAATCGGATTGGTAGATCGCATTCAGCGTCTCGCGGACCGGATTGGTTGCCGACAAGGCAACCGATCACATCATCTTCACCGCGCCGGCGCAAACCTTTCACTTCGGGCGGGTTCGGTCGGCGTTGAACGACGCCTCCAATTCGGCGACCGCGGGCGGCACCTCTGGAAAGTCGGTGAGCTCGAACATCTGACGCAGTTCGATTTCGGCGATGCGGCCATCGCTCGGCAACCGGTCAAACGGTGCGCGCCTGGCCCACTCGATGGCTTCCTCCTTGGACTTGACCTGTATCACCCAGTAGCCGGCCAGCAGCTCCTGGGTCTCGGCGAATGGGCCATCGGTCACCAGCGGCTTGCCATTCTGAAATGTCACCGTGGCGCCCTTCGAGCTTGGCTGCAGGCCAGCGGCATCGAGCAGCACGCCGGCTTTGACCAGCTCTTCGTTGTATTTGCCCATGACCTCGAGGTCCTGATGGCTCGGCAACGCGCCGCTCTCCGTGATTCGGTCCGCCTTCAACAACATCATGAATCGCATTGATTGCCTCTCTACCGTAGTCGAACGTGAGCGGCGCCGTTCGACAGTGCGGGCTCAGGTTATCGGTGACACAGCCCTCAGGCAGCCGCGCGCACGGTGTCCATCTTACAGATCGAGGTGACAAAGAAGTGACGGCGACGGTCACGATCAACGCGTCCGCCGTGCGTTGCTGAAGGGAGACGGCCCGGGTGCTTTGACGGGAGGGGCGCGTCTGATTGCAGACCTTACCAAGTAAACTCACGCGTACCACGGAGGTGGTCGTTATGAGAGTTGCGCTTGCAGTAGTCATGGTCTTGGTCGGTCATTCCACGGCGTTTGCGACGTGGTCGGTCATTGCGCTCGACGCCAAAACCGGACAGGTGATCATCTCGTCGGCGACGTGCGTGCGGCAGGCGGGATTTCCACGTCGCGAGCCCAACCCGGCGCGCGACCTGATGGACGTGCAGGCGGTACTCATCCCGGGTGTCGGCATCGCCGCCTGCCAGGCAGGCGTGGACAACACCCGCGAGAACCAGATGCTGGTCTACAACGAGCTCAAGAAAGGCACGCCACCGGCAGAGATTCTCGAGATGCTGAAGAAGGACCCCAACGTCGAACGCCGTCAGTTCGGCATTGTCGCGATGCCTAACGGCGGGACGATCACGGAGCGGAACAACCGGGCCGGTTTCAACGGATCCGGTAACTCGCAGTCCTCACTCTTCTTCGGGGGCCAGGTCGGCGACATCCACTATCAGGTGCAAGGCAACACGCTGCTGGGATATCAAGTCGTGCATGCCGCAGCGCTCGCGTTTACACGCGCCGGCGGAACGATGGCCGATCGCGTGATGGCAGCAATGGAAGCAGCGGACGCGAGCGGCGGAGATCACCGATGCAACTGCGGCAACAACCCTCTCGATTTTGTGCCCTGCGACAACAGAACCTCCCATGTCGCCTATCTCGCCATCGCCAACAAGGAAGACCAGCTCGGCGTGACACATAACGATGGGCAGTATCACGCGTATATCAGCGTGACCGACGACAACACGCAGAAAAGTGAGAGCGCGAATCCGGTGAAGACACTGCGGATGCGTTACGAGGCGTGGAAGCAGGCGGGCGGCAAACGGCTTGCGGCACCTGCGTCAACGCTCTTCAAGCCGAAGGGTTAGACTGGAATCTGATGAAACTTTGGAATCGTGCCGGCGCGATGGCGTTGGCGTTGGCGTCGAGCATCGTCCCGACGCTGGCGCAGTCGACGCCGGCCCGGAATCCATCGGTGCCGCAGCCGAGCGCTGAGGACCCGTGGCGGAGCTTCTCCGCATCGATCAACGCCTACACGCAGCTGCGCGAACGGCTCCGTGCCGAGCTGCCGGGGCTGACAGTCACCGACAAGCCCGCGGAGTTCGTCAACGCATCGGACGCTCTCGCGTTTGCGGTGCAGCGTGCGGACCCGAAAGCGCCACGGGGCCGCTTCTTCACCTCCCAGGCAGCCTCCGAAATCCGCCGTCGGCTCGACGCGTACGCACGCGGACACGACATGCGCAGCATTCTCTCGCCCCTTCCCGAGGAGCGCCCGATCGTTCAGGGGATGAGGGTCTACACTCGGTTTCCGATGAATTCACCGATGCCGACGATGCCGCCTGGGTTGCTTCGACAGCTTCCACCGCTGCCGTTGGGACTGGAGTATCGGCTCATCGGACGCGTCCTGATTCTGCGCGACAGCGATGCCGCGCTGGTGCTCGACTACCTGCCCGATGCCCTGTCCGCGGTGAAGTAGCTTCGCGCGGGCGAAGGCGTCAGCGCGTAATAATCGAATCCTCGTCAGGCACATCGGCCATTTGCAACGCGAGATTCCCCGCATTGGTGGCGTACAAATACGCCGTTTGCAGCGAGATGGTCCCGTCGCGCACCAGCTTCTCCAACTCACCATCGAAGTACTGCATCCCGTCGAGCTCGCCGTCACGCATGGCATCGAGAAGCGACCGGCCTTCGGTGTCGCCCTTTTCAATGTAGTCGCGCGTCCGGAGTGTTGACTTGAGCACTTCGAGGATGGCGATGCGTCCGCCGCTCTTCTTCGGGATCAGGCGTTGGGAAATGAAATAGCGGAACGACGCCGAGAGCCGCTGGCGGATGATCTTCTGATCGGCCGCCTCGAAGGTGCCGACGATGCGTTCGACCGTCTTGGAGGCATCGATGGTATGCAGCGTCGAGAAGACGAGATGGCCCGTCTCCGCGGCCGTCAACGCAATTTCGATGGTCTCGCGATCGCGCATCTCGCCGACCAGGATGACCTTTGGCGCCTGCCGAAGCGCTGCGCGCAGGGCCGCCGCGAACGTCGGCGTGTCCGCCCCGAGCTCGCGCTGATGCACCGTCGCCTTCTTGTGGAGGTGCAGAAACTCGATCGGATCTTCGATCGTCAGGATGTGTTCGGGGCGACTTTCGTTGATCAGATCGATCAGCGCCGCCAGCGTCGAGGACTTGCCGGAACCGGTCGGACCGGTGACGAGGACGATGCCGTTCTTCAGACCCGCGGCCTCGGCGATTGCCGGCGGCAGGTTGAGATCGGCCAGCGACGGGATCTTCGTGGCGATGACGCGCATCACGATCGCGTGCGTGCCGCGCTGACGGAAAATGTTGACCCGAAAGCGCGATCGTTCCGGCAACGAGTAGGACAGGTCGCACGCCCCCTGTTCTTTCAGCGTGCGCTGCATGTGCTCGTTGTCGCCAAGCAAGTCGGCGGCAATGCGCGCCGTGTGCTCCGGCTTGAGCATCGGCAGCTCCGCAATGGCGACCGCGACCAGGTGGCCGTGCATTTCTACCTGCGGCGGCCGGCCAGGTGAGAAAATCAGGTCGCTGATGCCGCTGCCCGATTGGAGCATGGCAATGATGATGTCGGGCGTGGACAGGGTCATGTTTGCGCCACTCATTCTAGCTTGCGCGCTCTGACCAATCGTCGCGGCAGCAGCCGCTCAGCCCGCGATCATCCGACGGCCTCCGGCACAAGGTCACGGGGCCGCAGCATCACCTGGTCGAGTGCGAAAGCGGGCAGTTGTGCACGACCTCTTCAGCCACGGCCTCGCTGAGGCGCAGTGGCGCGTCGCGACGTGTCGATCCGTGGCAGAATCGCCCAACCAAGCCATGCACACCTTCATTCTGATTATGGCCCTCGTGGCTGCCTCGTGCGCCCGCGAAGCGACTCCAGACAACCAGACCGCCGCCGGCGCCGACGTCACGCGTTGGGAGCAGCGCGCGCAAGCAGTCACGATTGTCCGCGACGACTGGGGCATACCCCACGTCTACGGCAAGACCGATGCGGACACGGTGTTTGGCGTCATGTACGCCCAGGCGGAGGACGATTTCAGGCGCATCGAGACCAATTACTTGAACTCGATGGGGCGGCTGGCTGAAGCCGAGGGTGAATCGCAGGTCTATCGCGACCTGCGCATGAAGCTGTTCGTCGACCCCGCGGGCATGCAGGCGCAGTACGAGCAGAGCCCGGCATGGTTGAAGACGTTGATGAACGCCTACGCCGATGGCTTGAATTACTACCTGCACAAACACCCGGAGGTCAAGCCACTCGTGATCACGCGCTTCGAGCCGTGGATGGCGCTCAGCTTCAGTGAGGGCAGCATTGGCGGTGAC